>NZ_FWZT01000014.1 GCF_900177345.1 Pseudobacteriovorax antillogorgiicola | reverse complement strand
GCCTCCAGATGACAGGATGATGATTGCTCATCATTCCTCGAAATTGACGTTTGTAATTCTTTTGCGTCTTTAGCTATTCAGTTTTCAAAGAACTTACCGCTGGTTGTTTCTCGCTGCTGCGTGATCTCCGCCGGTGAGAAAGTGTTCTACGGGGTTCGATGCTTTTAGTCAAATGTTTTTCTTCAGAAAGTTAAGTTTTTCTCAATTTTATTTGCCTCGAAATTTATACTCAATAATTATGGAGAGTTATGATCACACACATCTGCATCCATTCTCTTAAATATCTTTACTGATTCATTTTAATTAGGGCTCTTGGCGTAGCTACTGCTAATGCATACCTATAAGGGCTTCCGTATACCCTATAGATAGACCCGTGGATTTCTGCCTCGTTTGATGACATAAGAGTAGATCGTAGAGTAGCCAGGACTACTTATTCCAGACAAACCTTAATGATCTATATAGTTGGGTGCTTTTATGTCAGATAAAACCATTATCTACTCAATGGTCGGTGTCAGTAAGACACATGGTACAAAAACGGTTCTAAAGGATATTTATCTTTCATATTTCTATGGAGCTAAGATCGGCGTTCTTGGTCACAACGGTTCCGGTAAAAGTACATTGCTAAGAATTTTAGCAGGGGTCGACGAAGAGTTTGCTGGAGAGACAGTACTTTCCGACGGCTACTCGATTGGCTATCTCGCCCAGGAGCCGGATTTGGAAGCAGGCAAGACAGTTCGCGAGATTGTCGAAGAAGGGGTTCAGGAGATTGTCGATCTTCAAAAGGAGTTCGAAGAGATCAATCTTAAATTCGCAGAAGAGATGAGCCCTGAAGAAATGGACAAGCTGATTGCTCGACAATCTGAAGTGCAAGACCTTCTCGATCGACACGATGCGTGGACACTAGATGACCGCCTTAACTTTGCTATGGATGCCCTTCGCTGCCCTCCACAGGATCAAGTTGTTGATCACCTATCGGGCGGTGAGCGTCGCCGCGTAGCTCTTTGTCGCCTGCTTCTCCAGAAGCCAGATATTCTATTACTAGACGAGCCTACGAACCACTTAGATGCTGAATCGGTTCACTGGTTAGAAAAGCACTTGCAAGACTACAAAGGAACCATCATAGCGGTCACTCACGATCGCTACTTCTTAGATAACGTAGCTGGCTGGATCTTAGAACTCGATCGCGGCCAAGGAATTCCCTGGAAAGGCAACTACTCCTCTTGGCTTGATCAAAAGGAAAAGCGCCTTGCTCAAGAAGCTAAGTCTGAAGACAAGCGACGCAAGAACCTGCAACAGGAACTTGAGTGGATCAATATGAGCCCCCGAGCTCGGCAGGCAAAAAATAAGGCTCGGATCACTGCCTACGAGAAACTTTTGGATCAAGGAAACGAAGCTCTTCAAAAAGATCTGCAACTATATATTCCGCCCGGCCCTCGATTGGGTGATGTGGTGATCGAAGCCAGCGGCGTCAGCAAGTCATTCGAAGATAAGCTCCTTTATAAGGACTTGAGCTTTTCTTTACCTGCTGGTGGCATTGTCGGTATTGTGGGAGCTAACGGTACTGGTAAAACAACTCTCTTCAAGCTGATTACCGGTATGGAAGAACCTGATTCGGGTAGTTTCCGTGTCGGCGCGACGGCAAAGGTTGGATACATGGAGCAGTCTAGGCTTGCTCTAGATCCAAACAAAACCATTTACGAAGCGATATCGGAAGGCCAAGAAGTTATTCAACTCGGCAGATTGGAAGTCAACGCACGTGCCTACGTAGGACGCTTCAACTTTACTGGCCAGGATCAACAAAAGAAGGTAGGTGCTCTCTCTGGGGGTGAACGCAATCGCATTCAACTAGCTATGTTGTGCAAATCTGGAGCAAATGTCTTGTTACTTGACGAGCCTACCAACGACCTCGACGTTGCAACTCTGCGAGCACTTGAAGACGCCTTACTGGCCTTTGGTGGCTGTGCTGTCGTGATTAGTCACGACCGCTGGTTCCTTGACCGGGTCGCCACACATATTCTGGCTTTTGAAGGAGATAGTGAAGTTTATTGGTACGAAGGCAACTACTCAGAGTATGAAGAAGATCGAAAGCGACGGCTGGGAGTCGACAGCCTCACTCCTAAGAGAGTTCGGTACGCGAAACTTGAGCGCTAAATGGTGAAAGGGAGCATGGTAGCTCCCTTCTTTATTTCTTGAGTTCGTTGAAGATCGAGTCCGCAATCCTGTGATGACCTTTCAAAGCAAGATGAAAGCAGTCATTGGCCATCTCATCGCCCTCAAACAAGATATCGTTTGTTGAGGTAAGCTGCTTAAACAAAATGTCAGTACCAGCCATATCACTAAACTCTTTGACCAGTTTAGTAATACTCTTGCGATAGTCTTGAATACGATTGCTAAGAGCAATCTGCATTTGGGTGTCACCCTTATGAATAGCGAATAAGGTCATACAATATCCTGCCGGCGAATTGGCAATGGAGTTGATCACCAGATCTAAAAAATCAGCCTGTGCTAATTGAGAACTTGAATTTTCCTGAGCTACCTTAGCCGGATCTAAAGTTTGAATTTCTTTACAACTTAGCTCTTTGCCTTGGTAAGGCACCCGGTGGGATAGGATTTTTGAGGACGTTGCAATCTGGATAATACCAACAGGGTTCATGACATAAACAGTCGTGCCTCCCGGCGCTGGTATGCCGTTTACTTTTAAGTACCGCAGGAGATCTCTCAGCTCGCTTTCAAAATCATCACTGGATGTCACGTGCTCAATGGTTGGACCGCACAAATCGTTACCAGTAAAAAATATAAACAGTTTTTCAGGCAGGACACCTTCTGTGTAATCGAGAATTCTATCGACCTGTCTGACACCGTGAGACATCTTTTCTCCATCTCTCGCAGCGATGAGAATCTCGTTGCTTTGATAGCCCAATCGTCTTCCCAATAGATAAGACCAAGCGTACTCTTCAGCATCTAAGAACTCAGCCCCAAAGCTCGTCCAGAGATTGTCGAAAAACCAAAATGCAGGATGTTGAAACTCTCTATAGGATCGACGCAGCCGAATCGGTGCCTGTGTATCGGAGTAACTATAGCCCAAGTCAGAAATCATTTTTCTATAGGACCTATCAGGCTCGATAGGGACCTCTCCCAAGAAAACTTTGCGAAACCTTTCAGGCTCCAAAGCTAGGTAGGGGTGGGCGGCCCCTCCTGTCGAGATGCTATCTCCGAGAAACGCAATTCTACCAGCGAAAGAGATTTGACTTTGGATCAGGATAAACAGAGCAAGAAACTTAGCCAAAATAGGACCCTCGAATTGATTAGCAACTCCTATGTAATAACCAACTCAGTCCCGATACACACTAAGTTTTTGCCGGTGCCTCAGCACTTATGGGGAAAAAAGACACAGAAAGTCCGTAGACTGAATCCTTTTTCGTACCATCATCAGCCCTACCCACGAAATATTCCAACGACTCCTTCAGGTAAGTTAGCAAATAAGACAACTTGCTAGAGTCAATGGACATAATGAAATCATGGACATGCTGTTCGTCCTGTTTATGAGGCTGACGTAAACTTAGATCGATCATCTGCGAGTGAAACTTCAGCAAGCCTGGATCACCAAGATTGCCAGACACGCCGTTTTGATGACTCGATCGTTGGTATTGACCGAAGTTTACCGTTAATAGCCCCATGTCCTTGAGTCGATTGAGAGCTCGATCTGCTTCTTGCAAATCGATTTTGAGTGCAGTCGCGATCGCCTCGGGGGTGACTGCAAAGCCTTCAACCTTGATAAGTTCTAAAATGCCCAAGTAGTACCACTTCGACAGTAGCTCTTGGATCGCTTCAAGCCTTGTCGAAAACGTTCTTGAGTGGCGATAGCGGTCAAGTCGAGCACGAGCCGATTCTCGAGACAAACGGCTTCTGCCATGCTGACTTTCCACAAGATCGCCGAAAAAATTGCACTGATCTTCGGAAAATTTTAGATGCTTCGCGATATCAATCGCTACTCGCACCGAGATTCCTTGCTTGCCGTTAAGTATCTCTGACAAGCGGCTAGGGGTTAATGAAATGTCCCGGGCAAAAGCCCCCTGTGAATAGTTGGGGTTTTGCTGCACCCTTCGTACGAGTTCCTCACGAAGGATATCCCTGTAATCTGTGTAGCGAAAAATGTCCATAGTACACCCATTCAAAGAATTATCTTTGATTAGTCTTAGTGTGAACGCAGTGTTGTACTACAGGCTAAAGGAGCATTTGTGTGATGATATCAACAACTCAATTTGACCCTAAGTTAGGATATGAGGATGCCGTTCGTCAAGTATTGGCAAGCTCACTTTTTACAAACCCTACAATCAGTGACTCAGACATTCAGTAACTCACTGATATAAATATCAAAATCCAACCTAAAGGCTGTGTTAAAAATTTCCCATGGAACGTCGCAGAATATTTAAATTAGAATATAAGTTGACCTCTTGGCCAGTTTTGGATTCAATAGGGGGAAATCATCCGCCTATTGCACATTGCTAGTTTGAGATACACACATTGGGGAGGTACTCATGGAGAGTCAGAACGAGAAGTACAAGAAGTTACGTATGCTGGATATTGATGACCTCATCTTGCTCCAGCATTTACTTAACGGAGGCCGACCGTCGACAGGCGCTCAGATCCTAGGGCTTACTCCTCCTGCCGTTAGCCATCGGCTTCGGAAAATTGAAGATGTTTTTCAAATAAAGCTTTTTGACAGGGTTGGCTCGCGATTAAACCTCAACCAAGCCGGGCGAGCGCTTTCGGAAAAGGCGGATCGCGCTCTGATGCTTATGAGTAACTGATACAGATTTTCTGATACATCGCATTCGTCACCGGGCAGGGTTAAGACAGAATCTCAAATGTATTAGAGTCAAAGGTCGGAATATCCCGGCTTTCAACATTTCGAATGTTTTTAGACATTGTTTCCTTCAAAGAGGAAAAGAAGCGTTGAAGCTCTTCATCGCTTCCCTGAGCTTTCAGCTCTACGGTTCCATCCTTCAGATTTTGCACCGTCCCCACTACGGCAAATTGTTGCGCTAGTTGCAGCGTTCTGTACCTAAAGCCAACACCTTGTACATGACCTGAGAAAACCAGCTTTTTTGCGATCATTGGTTTTTACTCCTGATTCTATTTTGTGTTATGTCTTGAAGGCTCGTTTAAGTTCTATTGAGAGTCCCATGACAGACAAAAAGCCACCTAAGCCCGAGGAAGTTCAAAAAGAATTCGAAGATTTTGTACGACAACGCTTCGGCGGATCAGTGCAAATATTCTCACCTAACTTCGAGCAAAACGAAGCCCAGGAAGACGTTGATGACGCCACTGCTAGCGATGACGACCCTCTTCAGTTTAACTATACCCCCCGAGAAATAAAAGACTATTTAGATAAGTATGTGATCAAACAAGACGAGGCCAAAAAAGCCTTGGCCATTGCAGTTTGTGATCACTATAACCATGCACGCTCATCTCTGGTCTCGGAAGATTATGACTATGCCAAACAGAATGTACTCATTCTTGGTCCGACTGGTGTGGGGAAAACATATCTCGTAAAGAAGGTCGCCGACTTGATTGGCGTGCCATTCGTCAAGGCCGATGCGACCCGATTCAGTGAAACTGGTTACGTTGGCGCTAATGTCGATGATGTCATCCGTGATCTTGTCGCTAAGGCTGATGGAGATCTCGACAAGGCTCGCTTCGGAATCGTCTACCTTGATGAAGCCGACAAAATTGCCTCACGAGCTGGCCAAGGCACGCGGGATGTGAATAGCCGAGGAGTCCAATTCGGTCTACTGAGGTTGATGGAAGATTGTGATGTGGACCTAAAGTCGGGCAACGATATCCATTCCCAGATGCAAGCTTTTATGGAGATGCAGTCTGGATCAAAGAAAAGTTCAAAGATTAACACCAAGCATATCTTGTTCATCGTATCGGGCGCTTTTGGTGGAATGAACGAAATCATATCAAAACGTCTCCAAGAAAGTCCTATTGGCTTCCACCGAACGGAACAAACAAGCTCAGCCGAAGGATCTCTTCTCCACGAAGCTACAACGGATGATTTTCTAGAGTTCGGCTTCGAAGCTGAGTTCATTGGTCGCTTACCGGTTCGGGTTGCTTGCGACCACCTAGATGCAAACGACTTAGCCCGCATTCTCACACAGTCCAAAGGCTCGATCCTCAGGCAGTATCAAGACTCGTTTAAGGCGTACGGTATCAACCTCAACGTAGAAGATGATGGTATTGAAGAAATTGCCGCACAAGCTGCGGTAGAAAAAACCGGTGCTCGTTCTCTCATGACAGTCTGTGAAAGAGTTCTGCGTCACTATAAGTTCGAGCTTCCATCTACAGACATTGAGTCCCTAACCTTGACTCCCAGTATGATCCGCAAACCACAGCAAGAATTAAAACTACTCCTTGATTCCTTGCAGTCCCAATCGTTTTCTGATGAGGTTCTCATACTGTTTTCAAGCTTCGAACAGAAGTTTTATGACGATACACAAATCAAACTGCGTCTGCTTAATGATTTTAAACAAAAGCTATGGGCTCGGAGCGAAAACCTTGATGAGATTTCCGAAACTCTCCATCGCTGCTTCGAAGGCTACGAGCACGGCTTGAAGCTCATCCACCAACGACG
Organism: Pseudobacteriovorax antillogorgiicola; assembly: GCF_900177345.1. Classification (NCBI taxonomy): domain Bacteria; kingdom Pseudomonadati; phylum Bdellovibrionota; class Oligoflexia; order Oligoflexales; family Pseudobacteriovoracaceae; genus Pseudobacteriovorax; species Pseudobacteriovorax antillogorgiicola. The sequence goes on along the minus strand of NZ_FWZT01000014.1, from coordinate 189,695 downwards.
AGGCATTCAAGAGTTTTCGATACCCGCGGAAGCCTTGGAAAAACCTCATGATTACCTCGAAAATCTGATCGTTGCTTCCTACGAGAGTAAAGCTGATTCTTAATACGTACTTTTACTAGTGCTAGAGATAAGCCATACTTAGGTGCAATATTGTTGCACCGTAAGGCTTTTCGTAGGGCAATTAACCGGCCAAACTACAAGTAAAATTTGAAAAATCTCAGTTTTAATAGAGTTACATAAGCGTAGCTTATTAAACTAAATATTCGATACTTCCGAAAAATCATTGTATAGTGGGGAGCACTGTGAGGCTCTCCTAGACTCGAAGACTAAAACGTTCACTTGAAAATTTGGGGGCACAACCAAATGAGCCTAGAGCGGGGTGGCGTGTTGGCGAGAATCGTCTATGGGGAATCGATAACACATTTTTGTAGGAGTTCGCATGGAATTAAATGGTATTTTGGCTGAGAGCTACCCCACCGTGGGAGCGATTTTGGCCGTGCTTGGGGCGTTGACCCTAGGCTTCGTTGGCGCCAAACTCATTGTTTGGACTGTGTTTGCAGCAGCTGTTCTGTTCCTCTTTGGAGCGCATCCGATCGTTTGGATCATTGTGGGCGTTCCCCTTGTGATTTTGTTGGTGAAGCCTATCCGCAGGATACTCATCACGAACACAATCGTGGGCATTTTAAAGAAGCTCAACATCTTGCCTGAGATTTCTGAAACCGAGCGAGTCGCACTCGAAGCGGGATCAACTTGGGTGGATAAAGAGCTGCTTTCAGGAAAGCCCGATTTTAAAGCTCTCGCTCGCGAGCCATACAAAAAGGCAGCTGGTGAGATCACTGAATTCCTCAACGGCCCTGTTGAGAAAGTATGTGCCATGGTTGACGATTGGGAAGTCTACAAAGACGGAGACCTTCCCCAAGAAGTTTGGGACTACCTCAAGAAGGAAAAGTTCTTCGGCATGATCATTCCGAAGGAATATGGTGGTCTTGGCTTCTCAGCACTCGCCAACAGCGAAGTTGTTGCTAAATTATCGACTCGTTCTGGTCCCCTAGCAATCACTGTCATGGTCCCGAACTCTCTTGGCCCTGCCGAGCTACTCGCCCACTACGGAACTCAGGCTCAGAAAGATCATTACCTACCACGCTTGGCAGATGGTCGTGAAATCCCATGTTTTGCACTCACTGAGCCAGGAGCTGGATCGGATGCTGGTGGCATGCAATCCACTGGTGTCGTTTTTAAAGATGACGATGGTTCCCTGAAGATCCGACTCAACTGGGAAAAGCGTTACATCACCCTAGCTGCCGTATCAACAGTTCTTGGTCTCGCGGTGAAACTTCGTGACCCGGATAACCACCTCGGCAAGGGTGAAGATCTGGGCATCACTTGCTTGCTTGTGCCTTCTAAAGCTGACGGCGTGGTTCTAGGCCAACGTCATAACCCTATGGGCGTTCCGTTCTATAACTGCCCAACATCTGGTAACGATGTGGTCGTCGACATCGATCAGATCATAGGTGGCCCTGACTACGCGGGTCGTGGTTGGCAAATGCTGATGGAATGTCTGGCAGTTGGGCGCTCAATCTCTTTACCAGCTCAAAGTACCGGTGGCGCCAAGTATGTGGCACGGGTTGCTGGTGCCTACTCTGCAATTCGTAAGCAGTTCGGCCTTGAGATTGGTAAGTTTGAAGGGATCGAAGAGCCACTGGCACGTATCGGTGGCTTCTCCTATCTACTCGAAGCATCACGAATCTTTACGGTTGGTGCTGTGGACAGCGGTATCAAGCCCTCGGTTGTTTCTGCCATCGCAAAATACAACTCTACAGAGTTATTCCGGAAGGCTATCAACGATGGTATGGATATCCTCGGTGGCGCTGCGATTTCTCGCGGTAAGCGGAACTTGCTAGCCAACGGCTATATCTCAACTCCCATCGGTATCACGGTAGAAGGGGCAAACATCCTAACGCGCTCCATGATCATCTTTGGTCAGGGTGTGATTCGCTGTCACCCCTATGCCTACCAAGAGCTTAAGGCTCTAACTGACGGTGACGTTAAAGGGTTCGACGACAACTTCTTCTCACACGTTGGATTCGTCAATCGAAACCTATGCCGTGCCTTGCTTCTTTCTCTCACTCGTGGTCGACTCGCTTCCACACCGGGTGGCCCCATGAAGAAGTACTACCGGAAGATCGCTTGGGCATCAGCCAGCTTCTCATTCATGTCTGACCTAGCACTCGGTAGCTACGGTGGTGGCTTGAAACTCCGTGAGAAGATCACAGGCCGCTATGCCGACGTTCTATCTTGGTTGTACTTAGCAACAGCAACCCTTCACCGCTTCGAAGCCGAGGGTCGCAAGAAAGATCATCAGCCATACGCTGAGTGGGCTCTTCAGTATGCCTTTGCCCAAATACAAGAGGCCTTCGACGGTATCTATGAAAACATCGAGATTCCAGTCTTGCGTCCACTCTTCCGTGGCCCCATTAAGATCTGGTCTCGTCTCAACAGCTTTGGCGGCATGCCCAATGACCATTTAGGCCGCAAAGTCGCTGCTGGTCTTTGCAAACCTGGTCAGCTACGTGATGAGCTTACCTATGGTGTTTACGTTCCCACCGACGTTAACGAAGCTTTAGGTCGTTACGAGCACACTCTCAAGCTGGTTACAGAAGCTAACGGAGTTTACAAGAAAATCGTTAAGGCGATCAAAGCGAAGAAACTTCCACGGGGCAAGCCAGATGCTCTCGCTAAGAAGGCTCTCGAAGCAAACGTGATCACGAAGGAAGATTTCGATCTCGTCCAACGAGCTGAAGCTGCTCGAGACGATGCGATCCAAGTAGATTCTTTCAAATTGGAAGAATTTGCCACGAATCTACTTACACCACACAACGAAAAGGCTGAAGCAGCCAACTCGTAGTTTCACCCTGCAAATCAATCGACCCCACGAACTTCGTTTCGTGGGGTTTTTCTTTGGTCTTTTCCCATCTAAACCTCTCTTTTTCTAAAGTTCACCTATTGCCCCTCCGATCACTTACAATCCATTGAGCTTAGGAGCTTTAGATGAATGCAACACAACTCAGCGCAACCGAAAAAACAGCGATTCTCATGCTGGCCCTTGGAGAGGACATTGCTGCCGAGATCTTTCGTCACATGGAGGCCAACGATGTAAAAAAGGTGGGTGCTGCGCTGAGCCGTGTCGGTCGTGTGAACCAAGATACTATGGATATTGTACTCAACGAATTTCATCAGATTCTAAAGTCCAACGAACCCGATCTATTTAAAGGCGGCTTTGGATTCGCCAGGAATGCGCTAGAAAAAGCCTTTGGCAATTCAGATTTCGGGCAAGATATCATTCGTGACCTGGCCCACGCTAACCCAACGATGCCTGCAGTGGAGTTGGCCGATGCTCAGACCCTTTATCGAGTGATTGCAAATGAACATCCACAGACCATCGCTTTGGTGCTAGCCCATGCTGGCCCGGCAAAAGCAGGCAGTATCGTGAAACTGCTACCAGAAGCACTCAAGGTAGAGGTGATCCAACGGGTGACTCGCATGGATAAGGTCGCACCCGAAATTATCGAAGAAATTAATGACATGATTAGAGATGAGGTGGAACGCATGGGATTCTCAAGCCGTAAGATCGGTGGACCAGAAAAAGCCGCTGCTATTCTCAACGCCATGGACGATACTCGCAACGATATTCTCGATCGACTGGATGAGAGAGACCCTGATCTAAGCGAAGATATCCGGTCGCATATGTTCACATTTGCGGATCTTAGCAAACTCGATAATCGAAGCATGCAAGGCCTCTTTAAGGCTGTTGATCGTAGTGTTTGGGAACTAGCTTTAAGAGATGCGAATCAAGAGCTGCTGGACCTCGTCTTCAGCAATCTATCGAGTCGCGCTGCTGACAACTTGAAAGATGACATGGATGCGAGAGGACCTCAAAAGCTAAGCGACGTTCGTGATGCTCAAAAAACAATTGTGGCTAAGGCATTGGCGATGGCTGAATCGGGGGAAATCGAAGTTGGGATGGACGAGCAAAAAGTGGTTTAATTTGGTGTGGGGAAGCCCCCACAAAGCACCTAGCCTTCGCCACCCTCAGCGTCCTCAGCTGGAGCTTCTTTTGGCAAGCCAGTTTTAATCAGCCCTTTTTCAAGCAGAACCTTTACTTTATCGGTTCCGTTTAGCTGGGAACCGGAAGCATCGCGCACTGCATAACGACCGTTGCGCTTCTTAGTAATCTTATAATCTTTCTTTGCAGCCATGGTTTCCTCTCGAATCTAGAGTAGATTAAATCGAACGTCGGATTCTAAGACAGCCCAAAGCAAATTTCCAGTCTATTTCTCCCAGCTAAAATAAAGCACTCTAACATGACGCCCTCCTTGATTAATATGCACCGTTTGTTCGTAGCCTCCGCCGATGATCTGCCGAAACAGACTGTAAGACTTTTCATCCGGGAGCATGCAGAAACCCTGAAGAGCCTGTGGTTTAGAAGATAGTGCGAGCACACGCTTGGCCAGACGAGCAAAAAAACCATAGCTTGCCTCTGAGCCGTGGCCAAGCCTCAGACCATATGGCGGATTTAAAGGCATCAGGACCCGCTCGCTTGCTTGAAAACTTACATCAAGTTTGAAAAAGTCGTCACAAATCACGTTAAAATCCTGCTCAATCATCAGCTGCTGCCTAAATGCTGAAGAGTTTGATTGAAGCTCTTTGACCTGCTCAAGATCCATCTCGATGAAATCCATGGCTAGATCCCATGAGCTAGGATCGGTGATCGGACTCTTGGCTTTCAGAAAATCGACCGTGCTTTGGGGTGTTCCGGGGAAGCTTTCCACATGGAAGGTGCGGCCTAAAGAACCTGGCCAATATCCTTTTAGCTGCATAATCGCTTCGAAACCTAGAGTGCCGCTACCAGCAAAGGGCACCAGGACTCGATTATACTTGTGATGACGCAAAGGCCATAGCAAGCCCGCTGCCAAGGTTTCTTGGAGAGGGGCTTTAGTCGCTGTGTGAGGCTTAAACCCTCGCTTATATAGTTTTTCACCAGCAAGGGATAATAAGATCTGGAGCCGATTTTTGGTCTGGAGCAGACGAAGACACAAACCATCCTTAGCTGTGCTAAGCTTCATGCCATGTGCTCCTAGAGTCTGTGCAACCAGCTCACGAACTTTACCCTCATGATAGAGCTTGCTTTGAAAGGACTGCACATCCACGTTAAAGGCTGCACCCGAATCTGAGAACAGCTCCCAGGGCAGCTTCGCAACGACCCGTTCCAGCTCGCCAAAGCTTCCCACATGCCGATCGCCTAACACAAACCATAGGTCACGACAAAGACGGCTACGAAACACTACCTCGATCGCAGTTCTAAAATCTGTGTTTGTTAGATGAATATATTTGTCAGTTTCTGTTAGCTCTTCAAGATACTTCGAAGGGTAGAGCCGCTTTTGAAGCAGATCCTTCAGCTCTTCCATGCAAAATTGACTTAAGCCAGCAGGTGGTTCGATTAGAAAGGCCTGCGGCTTGGAGAGAATCGATTTCTTAAATTTTTTTTCCATATATGCCCCTTAGAGGGGAGCTATAGCACATCGAGCCCCGCAGACCGAGAAAATAAGACCACGGCTAGCGGATGACCTTGCGCAGATAGTTTTCGAGCAGCTGCTTGTCCCGCCCTTCAACATTGCGGGCTCGGCGAACCTCTTCTAGAACATCTTCACGATAGCGGCGATTGACTTCATATTCCCGCCTAATCTCCACGTCTCCCCCAGCCACGGAACTGCCGTAGTACTGGTCACTGGTAACACGACGCCGGCGCCCCCGACGCTGCTGCTGTCTCTGAGACTTCCTTGCAGCGTTGTCTGCTTGTCTCAACAGGCGACCCGCCATATCAGAAGACGTTTCCGCCTGAATAAAAGCATCCTCATTGCCAGCTTGAACGGTGAGCTTCATGGCCTCCAGCGCAGCTTTAATCCGGTCTGAGGCTTGAGGGGATAAAGACCTTAGCTGCGCTTCCAATGAGCCAGTTTGCTTGATATTGGCGTTCTGGTCCATCCTCAACGAACCCCACTGATCCGAGAGCTCTCCCTCATTCTTGGTGGCAGCACGATCTAGCCCCGATGAAATTTTCGATTGGCGTTTCTGGAGCTCTCGCAGAATCTTGCGCCCGTCGGCAAGTCCTTTCTGCCGCTTACGCTCATCTTTCTGACGGCTAGCATCCTCAGCCTTCTCTAGGCCCTCGATCCATTGCCTGTAGTCGGCAACTGTCTGAGACAGCTCTTGCAAGGCCTTTTGTGTCCCTTTATCATTTTGAGCCTGCTGCGCTACGCGATCCATCGCCTTTTGAAATGAACCTTGGGAGACCTCTTGCCATTGAGGGGGGATGGCCTGATTATCAAGATACTTGGTGCGCACTTGCCACCTTTGCTCGCGCTCTTTGAGAAAAGACTTCAGCCGATCAGTAACTGTGCCAACGTCAAGAGGCCTTTCAGCCTTAGGCTTTTCAACGAGGCGCGACAGAGATCGAGCCGCCACAAAGAAATCACGATCGCGTTCCCGATCATCGAGAGTTTCATGCTCAAACAGGAATCGATTGAGTTCTTCACTGGTTTGCAGGAGGCGATCGCTGTCAAGCTCTTGAGCTAAATTATCGACCTCCGACTGTAGCATGCGCAGGGTATGACGGTCTAAACCATCAAAAAAGGGCGACTCCTCTGCTTGGTTATTGGCCTTGGCCATGAGTTCTGCCGCCTGCTGGTCTAGCTCTTTCGCATCCGTTGAACGAGCCTGGTCCATCACCTCCTTCACCTGTCGCAGAGTATTCAATGTTTCCCGGTAGCGCCCATAGGCAGATGCTGTACGCACAATCAGGGGCTGACTCCGCCCGATAAGTGGGTTAGGTAAATGGCGATCAATTGCTTCCGCAACAATTTCTATGGTTGCCATATCTCGCTGGACATAGCTCTCTAGCAAGAGGCTGTACTTAGTATTCAGATCCTTCTTATCGTCAGCAAGAACATTGCTCACGAGCTCTTCATGGGTTTGCCCTTCAGATCGGATCAGCAAGCGCACCAACTGCAAGGGGTTTTCTGCCTCAACATCGATCTCTAAAGACAGTGGCTTTTCATCTGGCCATGGGTCTTGAAGAGGTCGTGTGGGCTTCAATGCCACCCGCGGCACAGGGAGTCGCTTGACATTGATACGAGCTGCTGGAGTCGTGCCCGAAACGCTTGAAACAAACAATTCTGAATCATCCTGAACATTGAAGGTGATGCTATGAACCCATTGAGCTTCACGAGCATCTTCTGATTTAATGGGGGTCAGTCGGAAGGTTTGCTTCAAATCGGAGTTCTTTGGCTGGACAACAACATACGGTTTTTCACCCTGGCTCGTGACCACGCGAATTTCCACTCGATTTTGCTCCAGAAGATCAAACTCGGCTACCTGACTTGTTGACAGAATATACTCATTCGGGTCAGCCTCTTTCGCCTGCCCCTCGATCACATAAAGCTTAGTGCCTTGATTAAGCTGAGCAACTACTTTCTTCATACTGTAGATCGCAGTGCTAACTGCACCTGGAGAGATTTGTGAGACCAATATCCATAGCATGGTCGGCAAAATCAATGTTGATGCCTTAAAAGCAAGAATGCGGGCATTCTCTCTAAAAAAATCGTTTTGAGAGCGCTTTAGGTTCTGAGTCCAGGCTACATTGCATCTTTGTTCTGTTCGCAAGCTAAAGGCGGACACATCGACTTTAGGATAATTTATCTCCAGGGACTTCAATGTTTCGTCAGCCCCGATGCGTTGATTCTGCCAACGCAAGCTCAGTCCCAAGAAGGTAACAAGACTGATAAATCCCACTAGAAGCTGAGCATCTTGGTTTCTTGGATCGAGAGATGCCCATACCGTCATTAGAATTAATGAGAATAGTACGCTCCGCACTGCACGAATCAAAAATGATATAGACTCACGGGAAAAGCGGATAGCATTGATACGTTTAAGGTGCCGAACCAGTAGGGGATCCATAGTTACCTTTCTATCGAAGTTCCCAATTGTTCTTCCAGCCAGGGATAGATGGAATCCAAGACCACAAGAAGCTCCTCTTGGGTCGTCAGGGGCTGGGTACCAATATTAGACACTTCAACCAAAGAAATATCATACTCACTTTCCAGGCCGCTGAGCATTTCTTTTAGAGCTTTGAGATCGTAACGACCGACTTGCTGAGGCGCAATGATCATTCCAGGGCTGTTGAACGCTGTGATCGCCTGAGGCACCTCGCCGATAGCATTCATCACTTCTTTGGCAAAATTCAAGGTAATGCCTTGAAATTTTTGCTGCTTCTTACTAGGTTCCGTTCCACCTAGGGATAAAAACTGAGGAACAATTGCTCGTGGCAGCCTCATGCGTGGAGCAATCTCTGCCATGGTTCGGATAAATGTTCGATAGAATGGAGACATGGTGTCCCCCTCGCTAATCACTGGAGCAACCAATACGCATTGGCGGACATACTCAGGGTATTTCTTATGAAAGAATATGGTTATCAAACCACCAACTCCCTGTCCAACAATGATAGGTAGTTGGCGGTTAGATTTGTAACGTATCCATGCAACCACCTGTAGGAGATCGTCAACCAGGGACTCGAAGTGGGGAACGTAGCCTAGCAGTCGACCAGATCGCCCATGGCCGCGAAGGTCGAAGCCATAAACATGAAAGCCCTTGTCTCCCAACTCCTTGGCGAAGTTTTTATACATACGAACATTTTCGCCAAGATCATGAACCAAAACCAACGGAGGGAAGGGTGACTCTGGTTGGAGCCAACCTTTCAAATAGACCGAGGTTCCCGAGTGGTCCACAGGCACCGTAAAAACCAAATTTTGGGTATCTCTATCGTCTTCATCCTCAGGGCTAGCTGGAATCTGACCGTCCACAAGGCCGTGGCTATCACGCCCTAGAGACATGGTTTCCTGCCCATCGGCTGGTAGCTCTTCCGGTTTCTCTGTCTCCATCATCTCCAGCCCTTTATCACACGTGCCACATCGGCAATATTCATTATGGTATCACAAGTCGAGCCGGTCTCTATAGACTCAAACACAAGGCTTAACCTGTGCATGGAGACCCACAGCCTTCATAAGTCATTTCGTCTCGACAGAGTCGTCTCGATCCACAGCATCCCAAAATCATCGAGACAATCATGTGCTATGGATTCTAAAACCAGGGTACCATCGAAATTGAATGCTTCCATAAGTATTTCTCACGGTAGGGGAGTCAGCTTGATCGCTGAAAACGGAGAATGACCTGAAAACCCGAGCGATGCACACGGACTTACTGCTGAATTTAAGGAGATTGGAATGGCTGGAGAGACTAAGAAAGCCGAGGAGCAGGGAATCGGAGTCCCTGCATCCTGCTATATTCAAGGCTTAAGGTAAAGGTGTTAGACCACCAATTAACTCACACTCATTTTCGAGCAAGTAAACTAGGCCCGAGATACCGCCTTTGTTCTTGATCACAACTGCGTAATCAAAAGTAAGGTAGGTTAGAACGCTGGTATCAGTAAAGTTGTCTTTAAGATCTTGAAAGGTAAACGTGATCTTATAGTTGTTACCATCCTGCTCTGCAACAACTGGGAAGTTGTCAACGGCATTCAACGCATCAACTACAGTGATATTTACTGGAAGGTTTCCATCCTGATCTAGACTCGTTGGACCCACTGCAAACTCAAGGTCTGTGGTATTGATGGTATTGAGGCAGTTGTTGAGCTCAACTTCCAAAAATGGAGCTTCAAATGGATTTGTAGACTCTACAAACTTTGCATGAACCGATTCACACATTGGAGCTGGTTCCTCTTCAAGACCAACCTCAAGCTTGCTAAAGCTCACGTCATTAACAAGAACTTCTTTTTTAATATCTAAAACACTGTGTGGGAAAGTAACCTGTGCTTCTCTAACTTCTGGACACTGCTCACGGCACTGATCCTGAGGAAGTGCGTAATAGATTGGCTGCACAGAACGAACAAGCTTGCGATCAATCAAGTCATTGGTAGCTTCATCACGAAGATCGAACTGGTAAATACCTTCGCTGTGTAATTCACCGATTTTATAAGTTCCGCCAAAGTAGAACTCCTTAAGGTGTAGCTCACAATTATCAAGCCCTGAGAATAACTCTACAGACTTGCTATCATTTGTAAATTCAAGTTCTGTCCGAAGAGCATCATCGCACCATAGCTCAGCTTTTGATACGTACGCGAGAGGCGCTTGAAGATCAGTTAGCTGGATGCCTTCGCCTTGTTCTTGAAGCTCGACAGATAGTTTCGTTTTGGAGAACTCATTGGTCTCTTCAGGAGCATTTTGACAAGCAGTGATAAAAAGCAGGACAGCTACCGCGTTCAAAGTCTTCATTCGTCTTCCTTTGGTTGTTTGGTCATTGAATTTTCTAATGCGAGCTTTGCACGGATCATTCCACCACCATCTGCGGAAATCAGCGCTGCGCCTGAACGTGTTAGTAGTTGTTATTTCGCCCTTTTTTGGATATGAGTTTGAGTGCAATCACAGCAAGCTGTTTAATTTCCAGACGGACAAATCTTACGTTGTTGACACTTTCAGCTCGACTGGAGATCGCTCTCCCCAGCTCTATCAATGACCTACAGATTTGGATTAAGCAGCGATTTTTATTTGAATACTTTTGTTCGAGAGCGATATCTCTGTTTTAAAAGCCAGGGCTTCGGTATAATATCATGCAATGACTGGTACTTTCAAAGCCTGGGCAAACTCAAGGATAAACCGTATGGCTGTTACTAAAAAAAATCCTGAACTCGACCACTATTTCAAAGAGCCGAATGACTGGCTTAAAGAAGCGAAAAAGCTTCGCAACATTATCTTAGACTGCGGCCTATCCGAGGAACTGAAATGGCGCCAACCCTGCTACTCACACGATGATAAAAATATCGTCATTATACAAAGCTTCAAAAAATATCTAGCACTGATGTTTTTCAAAGGCTCTCTCCTGAAAGACTCCAAGCAAGTCTTGCATGATATAGGCGCTAATTCGCGAGTGGGTCGCCAGCTGCGCTTTACCTCAGAGACAGAGGTAGAAAAACTTAAGCCCGTGATTAAAAGCTATATCAAAGAAGCCATAAAAATTTCTGAAGCTGGTCTTAAGGTCGCCCCACCCTCTGAACAGCTTGACCTCCCTGAAGAGCTTCTTAATGCTTTTAAGAAAGACAAAGCATTCAAAAAGGCATTTGAAGGCCTCACCCCTGGTCGGCAACGGGGATATCAAATTCATTTTTCGTCTGCCAAGCAGGTTAAGACGCGAGAGGCTCGTATTGAGAAGTGTAAGCCCCAGATATTGAAAGGTAAGGGCTTGCAGGATCGATAGCACCTTCAATTATTATCAAGTGCAGCTAAAGGCTAACCTAGAATTTAGTCAATACCCAAAATCGCTATACTTTTAGCGATTTAACTTTGATGCATCTGACGCCATGAGAGCAACACTAATGGTTTTGTCGATAAGAGATGCATCTCCCCATCGACCATGACCTGGAACAACGAGTTTCACATCGAATTGCTTGAGTCGCTTTGCAGAAGAAGGCCATGCACGTACATCAGCATCACCTAGATACCCAAGGCTGGCTGGCTTGATCATACAACCACCAAACAAGATCTTTTGCCGAGGAAAATACACCACCACGTTATCTGGAGAGTGTGCTGGACCAGGAAAGAAAACTTTGACGGTTTCACCAGAGAAAGAAAACTCTTTTCCCTCTTTGATAGGAAAGCTATTTCTGGCTGACTTCACTGGCGAATTCAAAATCCTTTGTCTTAAATCTGGATCTTTATAGAATGCCGCTGCCTTTTTCGGATCAACCATGTTGGCCTTTTTTCTAAGATCGATCGTTAAATCGCTTGACCATGTTTCGATTCCGTATTTTCCGAACACTGAATTGCCACCAGTGCCATCACGATGAAAGTGCGGATTGATAGCAATCATTTTTTTGGGGTTTAAATTCCCTTTGATCCAGTTAACTAGCTCTTCTGTTGCAAGATTTTCGAAGGGAGAGGACACCACTACCACCGATCGATCTTGCATCTTGATAATTAGCGAGTTGGATTGGTAGAACTCGTGATCTGTTGCAACATAGACGTTGTTCTCTATTTTTGCGATCTCCAGATTGTGTTTGAGTTTGATAGTTTCCTGCTTAGAAAATGCTGTTTTTGCTATGGCCATCAGCATAATGAGTGGAATGGCCTGAGATAAGTTCACAATTTTCTCCGTTACCTTGATTAACTCTTCTTTTGTCGTTCTTATAACCTTACAACATATCACAACAACAATTAATGCAACGCCATTATTTTTTCAGATATGCAGTTATCTCAGATACAATCTTGGCTGGTGATTGGTTTCCGTCAATTTTAATACTTGAGAGCTTCAAGTAGCTTTCTTGACGACGAATCGTTTGTTCGATCCATTCTGCACTACAACCTCCTCTCAACTTCGCTCTTTCGCGGATCGTTTCAGGAGGGGCTAGTAGCGTAAACCTGTGATCCTCAAAGTCCATACCCTTAAGAGGACCAAGGATGTTATCAAATATTTCATCCTTATCCAGTATCCAGGACAGAAACACAGTTTCGATCGCTGAATTGAATAAGTAAGACCTAAGAAGAAATGATACGTTGCGATCGACCATTCGTTTATTTTCTTCGGTGACATGAAAGGGGTTGATCATCCAACACCAATCCCCATCGAGCCACGCAGATGACTTCGTTTGTTTCAGTAGTTCCCGGCACACCGTTGACTTGCCGGCAAGGCTGGTTCCGTTGATTGTTATAAGTTTCTTATTCAAGATGATCCTCTTGGGGAGTTTGGATGGAGCCTTTATATAGACTTATTGGAAGTTGATCATAGCAACAAGTCACCAGCTCATAGGCTGTGGAGAGGACATATAGCTGAATCCACCTTCCCAACAAAAAAGATTCAATTAATGCTCAATTTCGAACGAAGGTGAATTCATAAGGGTAGATTTTAGTATAAGGGTAAATTTTAGTATAATGCTAGAATTGATAGCCTATCAAGAAAGTTGCAAGCCCAAAGGTTGTCACAGTTCCAAAATCCTCAGAAACCTCCTCCATATCCTCTACAAGATCACGCAGGTCTTCATCAGTAATCGCATTAGAAGTTACGCTTGAGGAGAAACTCGATCCTAGCGGAATGCTAGCAGCGATCCATTCGCCACCTAGGTATAAACCTGAATCCAAAGTCCATATGTTGCCCAGACCAATACTGACCGCAGACGATGTTGACTCTAGAGTCGCAGTAATATTAGTTCCATCATATTGATCAGTTACAGAGATGTCAGAGTTGATTTGCCTTTGACCTAAACCAACTCTCCAATAGAAGCTATTGCCTACAAACCACTTCGCATCCACTTCCACTATGCTCGCATCCAAAGTGAAAGTATCTATTGTGGTATAAATCCCTTCTGAAACTAAGGGGCTAGCATCCCACTCACCTGCAGCAAACCGAAATCCTACATTCAAATTTGGATTAAGATTGTAACCAATGCGAGCTCCAGCTCCTGAAATAGGAAAAACAAACCAACCTAGTTCAGCCCCTACGGTAAAAGGTTTCTCACTTCTCCAATCTGCTGATGTCTTGCTCCGATTAGCCTCGTCATCTGCTTGTGATACGGCGACTGAAGACATTAACATAGACGCTATTGCAATACTTTCTTTCAGCACTTTTGGACTCCTAAAATTTCGACTTTATATTAGTCAATAATCTGTTTACAGCATATAGTTCATAGGCATACTTCCATACCCCAAATTCGCTAGGACTCTACACAAACCATTGAATTAATCTAGCGATAAATATGTTCTGTTAGCGTTAAATTACCTTCAATCAGCAACAGGTTATTCCCATCGATCCGACAAGCCGATTCATTGGCTTTGTCGTAAAACTTTGTACTCATTCTTCAGTTGTCATCAGGCCAGCTGAAAGCTGACGAGTTGTCGTAATAGCATGAGTGGCTCGACGTACGATTTTAGTTTCAAATCCTTATCGATGGTGACCTTTAATCCAACTATCGTTAAAACTAAGTCACAGAGCAATCAACATATTGATTGCAGTTTGACCAGAACTCAGCGACCCCTTCTAGCTTAAACATGGCAAAATTTTGTTGGCAGAGCTGGCAGTAGCACACTGGGCTCTCACCTACATTGAAAATAAAGGTTGCTCAATCTATCCAGCTTCTTTTTCTCTGATTACTCCTGCCGTTCGCCCATGATATCCCAGGTATGGACAGGCCAGCTGGAGGAGTATTGCATAAGGCTAGATAAAATAGACGCCAACCTACAAACACTGGTGAACAGCTACATCTGAGTCGGGAAGATCCTCCTCACAAATAAGCCATATAGACATATTAAACCTTCCGAAGACCTGCCCATTGCACCGGGTTGTCGGTAATGTCACCAATTCAGGGGACATGATGTTCCGATTTTCCTTTGCTTTTAGAGGAAGATTTTCTATAAACATTGGTTCCACTGCTTTCGAGCAGTTACGGCTTTCTCCCTTATGGGGGCGCACTGGTTTCGACGGGTGTGGAAGCCGATTTTAAGGAGCATGTCCGGGGTGGTAACGTGACCCGGTTATAAACGCGTTTCAAATGTTAATCGGCAACGATTACTCTTTAGCAGCTTAAGTTCTGCTACGTTGACCTAGGAGATGCCAACACTCCTAGCTAGACGTACTATCCGTTGGCTTACCACTGAGAGTCTTCCGCCTGTAGAACTCATGGGACATCAATCAGGCTGCGGCTACAGTAGCTTGCCTCGGGCGCCTGTAGCAGGAGGATAAATCTAGGATCTAAGCATGTAGTAGCCTTTGTCTGCCCACATTCGGACGCGGGTTCGATTCCCGCCGCCTCCACCAGTTTCGCTTGCGAAACTACTCTATCTACTCTCAACTATCATCTTAGCGAAACTGGAGCATGAGTAGCTTGTTGAGAGTAGATAGAGGGGTTGATAGATGTCCTCCTCTGAAATCTGATGTCACTTCCAACTCACAACATTATGTACGAAACTTCGAACGAGCTAAAGCTCGTTAGCACAAGATGATCGTTTAGGGTGGATAGAGGAGATACCTATGGCCTTTTCATTCGAAGATCCAAAAGTTTACAAAGCTGCAATTGACTGGAATGACAACATCAATCAGGTACTGGACAGTTTGGGTTCCAACTGCTCAAGATCCCTTCGAGATCAGATGGAGCGTGCCTCGTTATCCATTCCGCTCAATATCGCCGAGGGGAATGGTAGATGGCACAAAGGGAAAAAGCGTCAATTTTTTTGGATAGCCCGCGGTTCCGCGTTTGAATGCTTTGCAATTCTGCAAGTCATGGCTAGGAGAGGTCTGCTTTCTGATTCGACTGTTGGCAACCTATATGACCAGCTTGCTGAAATTTCAAAAATGCTTTCAGCATTTATCAGATCTGTAGACAAGTTGAAATCTCGGGCCTAATTGTTCTTCAAATTCTTTTATAAATTACAAGGGCTTCGACCAAACCATTCGATTGATTATTACAGGCTTCAGCTATAGACCTTAAGCCCCGATTTAGCTGCAAATTGAGTGTCGAAACTCTTATCGCTAAATCCCTAAGTATTTTTATGAATACTACTCATCTCGGAATCTATAGTGAGCAACAAAACTGAGAACAATGGCACTGGCGCAGATAAGGGTCATGACCGTACCAGGAACAAAATTGACAAAACCGCCTAAGTCCATAAAAAGAAAATATCCAATATCCGCAAGTCCGCCAATCATCGCCGTTACGAAAATGGACGTGACAGAACCGCGCCACATAAAAACACCACCTATCGTGGTTGCGACGCCAAACCAGAGCAGATTCCATCCATGCTGTCCGAGAATCCCACCCACAGCATCTGGGTATGACATTTGAAGAATAGATGGGTCTACGCCATCTGCTATCCCAGCAATTGCGTTTGGTATGTCCTGTGTAATCGTCATGATTCCAGCAAAAGCATGAACAAGACCCCAAATTACCCATAAAACAGTTGATGTGCGAATTAGAGATTTGTGGCTAATCATTTTCGAACTCCTTCTTTAGAGCAACAACGGTTGAACGAATCTGATCAACGATTTCTCTATTGATGATTTCATTGGTAACTAAATCATAGTTGTCTTTGAATTTTCCCACTGACACCTTGCCTTTGATGTCCATTCCGAAGAATGGTCCTGCCATCTCTGCTGCTCCTAAGACCCCTGCTCCTCCACGCGGCCCAGGGGTCGCGGCCATCAGAATTGTAGGTTTGTCCTGATAAACTTTCTGATTTAAGCGAGAGGTCCAGTCGAACAAATTTTTATAAACCGCCGTGTAGGAACCGTTATGTTCGGCAAATGCAATCACGACTGCGTCTGCTTCTCCAATCATTTGGTAGAACCGTTTTGCCTTTTCCGGAATACCATTCTCTTGTTCGCGGTCCTGACGGTAAAGCGGGAGTTCGTAGTCAACAAGATCGATAGTGTTAACCTCAGAGTTTGGAATCAACTCGCTAACGATTCCTTTAGTGAAGTACAATAGTTTCTTGTTGATTGAATTCTTGTGATTAGTAGCTGCAATAAGTAGAAATTTCATTTGATCACCCCATATCTCCCCTCAGAATAGTCTTTTTTAGCGATATACAACTCGTCTTTTGTATTCATGACAAAGGGACCACCCAAAGCTACTGGCTCGTTGTAGGTTTCACCTCCAAAAATAAGGTACCAGCTTTCGCTGTCCGAAATGTTGGTCAATTCAACCGTGTCTGCGTTTTCGGTCAATACAGCCATTTCGTTCTGGCTTAAAACCGCATTGTCTATTTTTAGTTGTCCTTCCATTATAACAATTCCGGCCTCCAAATTCGGTGGAATCGCGACATGCACTGTTTCACCTGGTTGAATTCGAACATCCCACAAAAACATTTCAGCATAAGTCGGAACCTTTGATCTGACATCTTCGTATTGTCCCACCACAACACGGAGTTTGCCTTTTCCATTGGAAAGGGTTGCCTCTGGGACAGCTTTCTTGTGAAGGGCGAGATATTCCGGTCTTTCAGCTTTCACTTTCGTTGGTAAATTGATCCACAGCTGAACGCCGTTAATCGTAATCGACCCTTGGTTGGGAGCATAACTAGGTGCTTCGTCGTGAATGATACCATTCCCAGAGTTCATCCACTGCACTCCTCCGGCTTCGATAGTTTCGCTATTGCCCAAACTATCTTTGTGATGAATCGCTCCTTCGTATAGATAGGTTAGCGTAGCTATACCTCGATGAGGATGTGAGGTATCCCCCATGGCCGCCAAGTTATGTTCTAGATCCGACGTGTCGAACCTTACCCTCAGCAATTGGTCGAGAAGGATAAAATGGCCTATCATTAATCTTTGCCGGTCAGGAAGAGAGCGAATGATCTGATGAGGGCCGATAGTTTCATTCTTTCCTTTTATCACTGTTTCTACAGTTCGATTCATAATTCCGCTCCAATTAACGTAAGATCAATGTACCCGTATAAATAACCTGTGATTCGCTCATCATTTGTCCTTCCTCCAAATCAGTTGTTAATGGGGCAAGGTGGACAAATCCAAGTTCACTTTAAGGGCAATATAGTCTTTCACACTCACCATGATTCCGCCCACCATGCTCGGGGGCTCAATACCAAATTCAGTTAGTTTTGTTTCGACCTGTCCTGACAATTTGTTGTTTGCGATTTTGACAGCGAAGACGACATCGAACCATTTGTTGCCGATTTTTAGTTTGCCGGAAATTTGATCTGTTTGACCGTTTCGTAACTGTTCAAACTTTTCGGGTGAGAAAGTCTCAGATTCATACATCAAGTTTTTACTAACGTCGCCCTTCAACATCTTAACAACTTCAGCATCGCGGTCGGGTTCACCACTGTCGAATTTGTCTAGAGGAATTGACATCTTTAACTTTATAGTACCGTTAGACTTGTCGAGCTTCGCGTTAATGTTCTTGTTCATGCCGATGGCAGTCTTGTCGTTGAACAAAAACATCGTTTTCTTAGCACCCCAAGAAACCCAGTTTCCGTCGGTTGAACCGTATAGATTGGTCGATATCATGAACAATATGATGATCGCTGGAATAATTGTCTTTTTCTTCATCGTTGAACCCTTTTACGGTTAAAGTGTTTCAGACTTTCAATGCTTAGCGATGCGCTGCTTCCTCATCCCACACACAATTGACTTTACGGTATTTTCTGATTTTACATTATAGGGTATAATTAAAAATCTCTTTACATATATTTGGATAATATATGCAGCTGAAATCAATAGATATTTTCGTGAAAGTTGTACAAGCCGAGAGCTTCACTGGCGCAGCGAAGGCTCTTGATATCCCTAACTCTACAGTTAGTGCTCGCATTTCACAGCTGGAGGAGTCTCTTGGCGTGACTCTCCTCAATCGGACTACAAGACGTGTTTCCGTCACAGAAGCGGGGCAGAAGTTCTATGAGGGATGCTTTCAAGCAATGGAAGTCATTGAACTAGCGAAAAATGAAATCACCCAGTCAAATACAGAGTCACAAGGACTGCTGCGAGTCACTTCAACGGTGGATCTCGGCCAAAGTGTTTTGCCTTCGTTGATCAGGCGTTTTTCTACAGCTTTTCCTAAAGTCGAGTTAGAACTCATCTTGACAAACGAACGGTTAGATTTGGTCTCGCACAACATTGACATAGCCATAAGAATTGGAAAGCTTGCCGACTCTTCTCTCAAGTTGCGCAAGTTGGCCGAAGCCAAAGTAGGGGCCTTCGCCAGTCCAGAATATATCGACAAGCATGGATCACCAACCCACCCCAAGGAGTTAAGTCAACATACCATTATAGGCTTTAAGCCTGTTAAGAACAGAAAAGCAACTTTTAAGAAAGGGAAGTCCACCCATTCTCAAAAGATCAATTCCCATATTTGGTGTGATGACCCTCACGTCGTTAAAGCCCTCGTGATGGAAGGACTTGGAATGGGATTCCTAGGCGGATTCCATGTCTCAAGTGAAGTTAAAAGAGGCTCTCTCATACCAATCCTTCCTGATTGGACTGCGGATAAAGTTGCTTTGTCGCTGGTTTATGTGGAGAAAAAGTTTTTGCCAGTTCGGCTACGCAACTTCATTGACTTTGCGGCAGAAGAATTTTCAGCTTATGAAGCCACTCATCTATGAATCGGCAATGAACACTTTTTTCGATCAGCGATTGATTGAGCGAGAGTAATAGCTAAGCAAGCTTTTTCAAAAATAATAGGTTCAAACGAAACCTCACCCGAAATTCTCAGAAAAATTTTTCCCAACCCATTCGGTATATATACGTAAGCTGCCAGAGCTGAACCTCTTCCAACCAATCTGACCTCTAAAAACTTAAGGTTTACAAAGCCTTGGCTTGTTTGGTATTTCTTTTTCCAGGTTCGATTGCAGCCGCCTCCACCACTAACAACCTAAAATCACTAGAGTCTTTCTCAGCTAAGGAACAAAAAGGGAACATCCTACCCGCAAAACTCGAGTTTGTGATTGCCTTGTACCCATATTAAGGGTACATTCCTTGCAGGAGGAATTACAAGACATGGAAGTCGAGTTTTCAAATAATGCCAAGAAGCAGCTCCGAAAAGTACCGAACTACGTCCAGTCTAAGTTGATGTATTGGGTAAGTCAGGTACAAGATTATGGAATCGAGGAAGTTAGGAAAATTCCAGGATTTCATGATGAGCCGTTAAAGGGCAAAAGAAAAGGTCAAAGATCGATTAGACTGCTAAGTCTTGGAGGGCTATATACCAAATCGTTGACAACATAGTTGTGATAGAGGTGCATAACCATGACTACTAAAAAGAAAAAATCAAAAGCGATGAAGTTCCTGGAAAAATTAACAGGCGGTCCATTAACCTTTGCAGACCTGTTTCGCTCGATCCGAGAAGGGGAAGAGTGGACGCAAGAAGAATATGGTAAGCTACTAGGCCTTTCTCGACAAAAAGTGTGCGATATTGAGAAGGGAAGAAGGCTTCCCAGCCCTGAAAAGGCTGTCGAGTATGCGAAAATTTTGGGGTATCATCCTGAGAGCTTCGCGAAGCTAATAATAGAAGAACAAATAAAAAAAGCCGGGTTGAAGCTGAAGGTTATAGACGCTGCCTAGTAAGTAATCGTTTACTCGGAAGAAAAGTTCCTATTCACTTTCTGGGCTGAGGGAACAAAAAGGGAACAGTATCGAGGGAAACAAATGAGGGTGTAAAAACTTTCGTGTATGAACAAGGCTAGTCGGCTGGCGATTTTGGTATTATGCAGATGAGATCTGCAATTTGTTGCCTCTCACAGCAATCTCTACCCTCCAAGCTAAAAGCTGTCAAGAAAAAGATTTACTGCATAAACACAAACAGCCGCCATAGCAAAAGGCTCTGCTCACACAATAGTGGATGATCTTACGAAACTCGCCCCCGACAAGTGGCAGGGCCGCACAAATACACCACCGAACGAGACGATATATCCAAGAATATTCGCTTATCCTGACCAGGCAAATGGCCCGGCCTGGTCAGGAATCAATCAGTTGTTTGAATTAGCACATTGAGAGTTGTTACTGCTGATGTCGATGTTATTGAGTCTTGGAATACTTATTAGTTTCATAATCAGGCTGTCTTCATCTTCGAAACAAAGATCTGGATTTTTCTTTACGATTATATCTAATCTTCGATAGGGATATTCCATTTCTGATAAATGCTCTAAGTTGTTTACCCCAGTAAGGTTGTGGTTCGACGTAATTTTGATGCTAGATCTACGATTCTTGAAAGGCTCATTGTTGAAAGTTACCGTCTTAAAACTTTGATTTTGGTTAATTTCTATGCCGCTAAACATCTCAACCCCACTTAAATCAAGTACTCCCCGTTCCTGAGCCCGAGCACCATTATTTCTTATTGTGAGACTATCTTTGATGGAGTTCACAGAACGAAGGCTAACGTCTGCTAAGCTAGGATTGCTCCAAATAAAAATATCAGAGAGTACTTCAGTGGCTCCGAGTTCAATCTTCTTGAGCAAATCATTCTGGTAAGCATAGAAGAATGCTAAATGTGACACAGAACTTTTTATCGAAATAGTCTCTAAGAAGTCATTCTCATTCACTGTCAAGTCTATCGTCAGAATTGTATTTTCAGCGTCATTCTTATCAGTATCCTCACCAAGTACAATATTTTCAACACAGCTGTTTAAGATAGTGAGACTACCAGAGGTCATACTAGGCAAATTAATGTCATAAAGAGAATCGGGCAAACATGTACTTGTGATATTTTGTATCTCAATCCTAGACCTAGATAGCGACGGTAGCTTGAGCTGATCGATATTTGCACCTTCTAAGCTAATCTTGCGAGAGGCGACAAGCTTGTCGGCATTCAATGTGAAGAGTGTAGGTTTAGTATTACCATCAACATTGTTGCTTTTTAATGTCAGCGATCCCACTCGTGATAGCGCGGGGAAAGAGGCCGCTTTTAAGAATGATGTGCCGATAGAGAGCTCTCCGCTTATCACTTCTACATGCGGTAGTTCAATTTCTATTTGATTATCGAGTAGTTCTTGATTTCCTAGAGTATAATTGCCCGCAAGTGTTTTGCATTGCGAAAGACTAGCTCTCACCTTCTCATAGTCCAGTGAAGCATTACCTTCAAAGACATTGGTTTCACTGTTGCATAGCTCATATTCTTCAGATGTAAGCCAAATACCCATTTGATGGCTCACAGCCAACCCATCTTTCTGGCATCTGATTTTTAAGGTCTCTGCTTGATCGATACTAAATGATTTGACTTTCAGCTCCTCAATACTTCCCTCGTAACCGGTAACGCTATTCCGCAATTCGCAGTGGGTATCTCCGGGAAGATGTGCCGCAATGAAAGGCTTCACCTCTGTACCTGGCTCAACAAATTGATTGCTTGCTGTGATTGCAAGATGTGCGACATTTAGAATCAAGGGCTGTGAAAGTGTTTTTGTACTTCCGTTTTTATCTTGGCAAAGTAAGTTAATCTCGACTTCATTTTCCGACCATTCAGATAGATCGAATTCCATCGACTGACCGATCTTGCTCATATCAACTTGCTGACTTAGGCTTTTACTACTCTGCAAGTTGCAACTTTCGGCTCCTGTAACGTCAATAGTTAGCTCAACATTCTTAAGTTCTCCGGGAGAGACCCAGTCTTTCTCCAGTGAAAACTCCGCGATTTCGATTAATGTCGATTCCTCGATAAAAATTTCAACATCTTTGGTAAACAAGTGATTGTCAAAACCCTGGCATTGAAGCTGGTACGTCCCACTTTTCTGAGGGCGAAAAAATCCTGTATGGGACTTGCCCTGCTGATCCTGAATGAGTTCTTTACCGGTGGGATTGCCATCGGGATCAATTGTTTGGCAAGAGCCTAGATATTGACCAACAGCCCCGACTTGGACAATCATCCCAGGATTGGCAAGGGTAATCTTGTCATTGTTGCTCCTTGGTTGGAAAGAAACCCGTTTTAAGGAAGCAATATTTATCGTAACGGCTTCCGTATAGATGCTGCCACCATGTTTGCACTGGAGCTCAATAGTCTCGTCTTCCTGAAATGAGTACACCGTAAACTCTATCTCTACTTCGCTAGCCTCTAACCATGAGTCAGCATAGCGTAGTCGGCACCCCCCATCTGCGATGATATCCCACTTGAGTGTCGTCTTGTACTTTTGGGCGCCAGTGTAGTTGACTCCATCGGGTGTCGCAGTGAAAAAATTCACTTTGTACGGTAGATCTTTGTACGAGTTCGTTATTGTTATGGTTTTAACTACAGGCTCCCCATAGTCTCCAGTACATTTAAGAAGGTACTCGCCGTAGGGCAAATCAAGTTCCCCAGAAGGATCAACATAACCTAAATCCTTCCTGGGATCGGTATTCTTTAAGGTGCAGCTCTGCACGTTTTGAGTTGTCCACGTGACCTTGGTTTTTTCAGTAGGCTTCACATTCGACAACTCGCTCGAAAAAGTCAAAATTTTCGGTTGAATAGCTACACATTGCTGATCAACTGCTTCAAAGGCATTGTTACAAGATTCGATGCTTACAAAAACTTCTTCGCCTTTA
The DNA here is from genome assembly GCF_900177345.1 of Pseudobacteriovorax antillogorgiicola. Classification (NCBI taxonomy): domain Bacteria; kingdom Pseudomonadati; phylum Bdellovibrionota; class Oligoflexia; order Oligoflexales; family Pseudobacteriovoracaceae; genus Pseudobacteriovorax; species Pseudobacteriovorax antillogorgiicola. The sequence continues at coordinate 166,589 of NZ_FWZT01000014.1, read as the reverse complement.
TCACATTTGAAATGCCCCGTTCCATTGGGAATTTTTTGTGTCCATGTGCTTCCATCTTCATGGCTACCGCAATTTTTTTTAACAAGAGATTCAGTGCACTGTAGACCAACCACTTCGTATCCTGGTTCGCAGCTCACTACTGATACAAGCTCTTCTTGTTGACTAGCGTTGCAAGTGAAGGCCCCGGTGCCATTGTCGATAGGTTCTTGCCACTGCTCACCTACAGACTTTCCATCGCAAGTTTTCGGTGCTTCCACGCAACGATCACCCTCTAAAGTAAAGCCTGTATTGCAGCTTAGCGAGATTCTGATTCCCTGCAAATTCTCATCACAGGTATAGGTCGCGACACCCGAATCGACTGCTTGGTTCCACTTCTCGCCTGCCGTTCGCCCAGCGCACAATGAATCTGGAGTTGGAGGTGGATTGCCAGGAGAGTTACCAGAAGAAGACTTACCCCCGCATGAGAAAGCCAACAGCACTATAGGTGCGAGAATCATTATCCGGTTCATATTGTCGTCCTTAATCAAGAAATTGGAATCTCATCAGTAGTGAGAAATGACTCAGAAACTCGTATGTTATTGCATCGATCTAGAACAGACTCACTTGAAAACTGGACCTTATGCGGGCAAGACTACATCGGGGTAGATCCGCGAGTGTGGAGCTACTAATTGGCATTTTAAAAATAAGGAAACTAATGCTGGAGAAACCAGGAAAGGATATCGATGAAGATGCTTGGAAGAAGAGCCTGCAAAAGCAGGCTCTGCGGCATGTCTACCAGCGGCGTCCGCCACCGTGATTACCACCACCACGGGGCTTATCTTCCGCTTCGTTGACCTTAATGGTGCGACCGTCTAGCTCACGACCGTCCATTTCAGAAATCGCTTTTTGAACAGACTCGTTGTCACCGAAAGTGACAAATCCAAAGCCACGTGACCGTCCAGTTTCACGGTCTGTGATTACTTTGGCATCAGACACATCACCAAATTGACCAAAAGCTTCACGAAGCTCTTCGTCACCAGTATTCCAACTCAATCCACCAACAAAAACTTTGTTACTCATAAACTCTCTTTTTTCTTAAACACGCAACCACTTTTCGGGAAACGAGGCTTTTCCTCGATCCCAATGGGTGCAGATTTCGCCTCAGTATACCATAAGATTATAAAATCTACTACTGCGATCGTTTCAATGATATTAGACGGTTGAAAAAAAGTATGATTTTTTTCCAACTCGCTTCCACAAATACCCTCATCTGATGAAATGGCATCGCACAGCAAGCTCTTCGCGTTTCTGAGGAGAAGATCTATGATCGATGAGAGTTCATGACCTCCAAGATGAATGGAGCTGACTTGCGAATAACTCTACACCCGTTTGATATTACTAGTATAAATTTACCAGCCAAACATGCAATAAAGACCCACCTGCGATGTCTTAGTAAAGTCAACTAATTTTAAACGGATAACTCAAAATGAAGATACTACTAAGTTTACTCATCAATTTAACATTAATTGTACTTGTTGTCGGTTGTGGGAAAGACTCTAAGAGCGATGAAGGGCCCAAAGTCACTCAAGCTCCAAGTTTTAAACACTTTTCTATAGTGGGTCGCGAATGTCTCGAATTCAACGACTCCTATACCACGATGCTAAATGACTACGAAGAAGGCTCTTGCCCTTCTGAGCGAGATTATAATGTTGACGGCGTTTCTGGCTCTGGTCAGAAAGTTGCTTCCTGCTACTATCCAAGTATGGGAATGATCAAGTATAACTACTATGCCCCTCAGTCAGTGGTTGATAGCAAATCCGTTGTTGAATCCGCACAAGATGATTGTGATGGTGAGTTTGAACTCCTTGATGTGCTATAGAATAGGCTCTGTCTGAAAGCTTCTCAAAGCGTTTCTAGCAAATCAAAAGGAGATATTCATGAGCTGTTTAAGAAAATCGCTAGCATCCAAGCGATGATCAACTGCTTTCGTGGGTCTGAGCTATGATTAGGACGCACCGTTCAAGCTAAGACTGGTGCGTCCTTGTTGAAATTTGAGTTGATCCAAATCTTTACTCAAAGTTCAATCATTAGGGTCGCAACGAAGTAGAGTCAGCAACAACAACCCAACCATAGATGGGCTGTGATAGGCTTGGATCGTAGTAACTAAGACAAACATACATTTTAAACGTAGTTGAATAATGACCCTGGCGCTCCACAACTGTCTGACCAATATTAGCACTCTCACACTCTGGCTTTGGATCACCCGCATAATCAAAGTAATGTTTATAAGTGATAGACTTGACCGCTTTGTGGTCCTGGTTCACTTCTTCTAGGGTTACATTGTCGACCCATATGACCGCTGATCTATTTAATGGTGTTTCGTTGTTACCAAAGTTAAACGCGATTCTTGCATCATCATCACTTTCATGAGACATGGTAAACGTTCGATCAAACCGGCCAGGGCCCGGATTTGCCTGCAAGTTTACTGCAGGAAAGTACTGGGTGTAGTCATTTCCTGCTTCCTCAATAGCGACATCAATATCGCCATCGGAACTGTGGCTCGACGTTGTGTAATCGAATCGTAAACGGTAAGACTTACCTTTTTCTAGGCTAATACCGCTCTGGGTAAGCTGGATATGCCAAGCTTCGGAACCACCATCGCTTATGGTAACACGACCGTCATCGTAAAAAGCACCAATACTAAAAGTTGCGGACGCTTCGCTTTCAAATACATAGGTTTGCCAATGGTTGCTACCTTGAGAAAAGTCGCCATTGCTTACTAAATTACCAGCAAACAAGCTAGACCCTGAAATTAATGCCACAGTCGATACCAATTGACCAAAGAATCTGATCATAACTATTCCCTCTTGAAAGTCATTACTAACGAAACTAGTACTCGTTTACATAGGGGATTTCAATGTAGATAATAGAAGATTAAGAAAAAGATTTGCTGAATCTCAAACATTAATGAAACGATCCATCATAATTCGATGTATAAATACCGACTGATAAACGAATCGTTTAGATAGGCATTTCCTTGCAGTTCTTTGCGGCTTTATAATCTTATCGACTGCACTCTGCACCAGAACTTGATCTTGATGCAGAGAACAAACCTATTCCATTAAGGAGGACCCTTTAACACCTATAAGAAGATACATGTCTGAATCTGATCCCGTCGTCACCTCATCGCCAGGGACGCTAATCTCTTGATCCTGACGATAAGTCTTCGCATCCCAAGAAAGTGATCGGAAACCTGCCCCAATGATAAAGCGCACTTGAGGGCGAAACCGATACCCAATATAGATCGATGTGTCTTTAACATCATAATCGTATTTCTTAATATAATCTTCGACGGCTGCTACGGGGTTCTCTCGACCCGTTATGGTTTCAGTGGATTTTCCAGCAGCATAGAACCAATGCATCACCTCTACATCCAACAGATAGCTTGGGAACAAGCCCAAGCCAACAGTTGCACCCTGGTAATTAAATTGAAACGGCCTTTTGCTAGACCAATCTTTGACAGCATCGTAGAATCCCGACTTGCCAAAACCAATCGTAAGATAAGCAAGATCATCGTACCGAATAAATTGAAAACCGAAGTTCACTTTTAGGGTTGAAAAATCTCGATCGTTAACTTGCCCTCGATCGACTACAATCGTTGAATAGGATGCAGTATCCAATCCATCGATAAATATTGTTTTCTTACTTTTAGGCTTAGAAATACCAAGTGAGCTTAGCGCGAGAATAGCAACTAAAATTGACAGTTTGTTCATGATGCGCCTCAAAAACGAATTTAAATCATTACGGATTATCATCAAATAGATGAGCAAAACTGGTGCCAGTAATTGAACCTGATAATACTGGAGATCAGATGTAGAGAGCCGCTACACCTGCCTTATTTTTAACGACTAGTAATTATTACATTGAGAAAGAATCTCTATGGGACGAGATGCTAAAACAGATGAATTGCAAGCTTTCCTAAAACAATATAGATTGTTGCAGATATTTTCTGCTAGATCTCTTTCCAATGGGGTTGATATGTTAAGGTATTATATTATTTTTATGGCCTTCTTGTCGGCACCCGAGCTTCAAGCTACGTCCACCAAGCCTGATCAATCAAAAAAAGTTCGCCTTGTCACTGGCGAATGGTGCCCCTACTTCTCAAGTAGTTTTAAAGAGAATGGGGTTTTTTCTAGAATCGTCGTTCAAGCATTTAAGAAAGAAGGGTATCAAGCGCAAATCGAATTTAAGCCCTGGACTAGGGTCTACCATGAAGTCAAGAACGGCTCTTATGATGGCTCACTAGGCTGGACTAGAACACCAAACCGAGAGAAGATTTTCCACTTCTCCGATCCAATTTTAGATCAAGAGCAGGTTTTCTTTCATCTAAAAGCCACTCGTTTCGACTGGAAGCGTTTACTGGATTTAAAGCCATATAGCATAGGCCTTACTAGGTCCTTTGCCTATACAGAAGAGCTACTTTCCATGGTCAGAAGTGGAAAGCTCAAAGGTGAGTTTATCGCTTCCGACCAAAATAATATGAGGAAACTATCTGAAAAAAGAGTCGATCTTTTTCCAGTGGCCCATGAGGTTGGCTACTGCTATGTCAAAACAATCCTCACAACGGAGAAGCAACCGCTGATTACTCATCACAAGAGACCACTTAAAGTATCACACCTACATGGAATTTTTCCCAAGAAGAATCAAAAGAGTGTCGAGCTTGTCAAGGCTCTCAATCGAGGCCTCGATAAACTTCGCAAGGATAGTGAATTCGAAGATATTTTGAATGACTCGGAATTCAAAAATTACAGCAAATGGACTTGTGACTGGCTTGATCAGCACTGGAGTTTTAAGCCGGACCTTTTTGATTGACTCCCACCTTTTCCATTTTTCATAAAAATATTCGAATGATTCCTTACCTACACCAAAATATGCCTTTGATGGCAGCATTACCTTGCTGTAACCTCTATGTTTTATTTTTCATCTAAATCATTTGCAATCCGATACGAGATCTGAAGCGTGTGAGGAAAAAAATGATAGACTCCAACTTGCGAACAAGCGTATTTAACCTAGTTTCTGCCAGTCTTGGAATTTTGCTAGCCTTCGTTCTGCTGATTGGTAGTGCTATTGACCCGGAAAATCATAATGCTTTAGCTATTACCTTCCTCGCGGACCTCATCTTCCTTTCAATGTTCGGGCTGAACTACACTAAAAAAATCCCCACAGCAGTGGCATCATACATTACAATTACAACTCTTCTTTTAACCATTTTTAGCCTTGGCTATCTAGGTCGAGGTTTACAATCCCCTGTGCTTGTCGCTATTGTAGGAATACCTATTCTCGCAACTTTGCTTCTAGGCTGGAAACAAGGCTTTATCTTTACCATCGGATCAATTGGATCGATCGTTGTACTCTACTTCACCAGGCCGCACGATTTCAATCAACATCTATACGGCGTCCGACCAGAAAACTGGGTTCCAATCTTTATTCTTTCTTTGGCATCGACGACAATTGCTATACTCATCTTCTTCTACGCTTTTGAAACCACCCGAGCTAAACACGAACGCAAACTCAATGAACTGAATCGCAAACTTTCAGAAACACTAGAAGACAAAGTGAGGTTTTTCTCATTGATGAGTCATGACCTACGAACCCCTATCAACTCCATCATTGGCTACAGCGAGTTGATTGACGAGGATCTCAAGTCTGGTTCATATGGCAATATTCACAAGGATCTTCACTCCATTCATCAATCTGGAAAGCACATGCTTGCCTTGGTAAATGACCTTCTTGACCTTACCAAGACTCAGGCTGGTCAAATGCAATTCTCCCCGAGCACGTTTGACCTCCAAGAGTTTTTTCAGGATTTGAATCAGACATGTACGGCCATATATCCAGATCATCACAATACACTCAGGATGGATATCAACGTCAATGGAATATTCTATGCACCTCAATTAAGACTTAAGCAACTGATTACAAACCTAATCAGTAATGCTATGAAGTTCACTGACCACGGACTTGTAGTAGTAACCGCAACGCTATCCAACTCCCATCCAAGAATGCTCAAATGTACAGTTCAAGATAATGGGATAGGGATCTCTGACGATGAACAGACTAAAATATTCGATGCATTCAAGCAAAACAATGGAAAGCTAAATCATATGAGTGCGGGACTTGGCCTCCCTCTGGTAAAAACCATGATTGAAGCAATGAATGGCAGGATTACAGTAAAGAGTGAACTGAGTATTGGTAGCCAATTCACTATTGAACTTCCTGAGTTCCTGGGAGCTCCGATCACTCTTTCAGATAGTAAGCCCACGGTCTTGCTAGTAGATGACGACACCGACGTCTTAGACCTGCTCAGTGAGTATCTAGTCGATGATGGAATATATGCAGTTCAGACTGCTAGGAGTGGTCTTGATGCCATTGACCTTCTAAAAATCAGAGACTTTGACATTATTATTATCGACTATCAGATGCCAGATATGAATGGTTGGGAGCTTTTACAAAAGATCAGAGCGCAAAATCTCTCCCCAAAAGCTGTTTGTATTTTTTCTACGGGAATTCCTCAGATGGTAGATCGTGCGATAAAAGATGCACTTAACCTAAAAGTCTTAGCAAAACCGTTTTCCTACGAGACCTTGAAGCAAGCAATAGAAGATGTAAAAAGTATGGCAGCTTAATAGTTTTGTCACTATGAAAAGGCGCCAGTCAGGCTAGCTTGCGAGCACTAATTTTTTGGGAGACACACTTCCGTCGAAGCATTGCCTAGTCGTCGATGATGATCTTGAAATCATGCTCATTCTATGCAAGATCCTTGGCGAACTGCACTACTTTTGAATTTGTCTCTTTGGTCGGAGATATATGCCCAAAACCCAAACTACTAAATTACCTTGGTGCTTCCGCTCTAGCTCAAGGGAAACTCCTAGAAGCCCAAACCTATTATCCAATGAGACTGCTTATCTGATAGTTCTCTAACCACAGCTCACATTCAAATCCAACAATTTGACATGAAACAATGGGTTGCTACAGCACGGGCACAACCTATTCCGAATACATGGACGATACAGAATTTTTGCAAGCCGTGTTAAAGTTCTGGGTGCGGCCTGTACCAAGTTCAATGATACTAGGGAATAACCATGATTCATCTGATTCTAGCCTTCTTTCTACTAACGACATGCCTAAGTACTCATGCGGCTGGAGAAAACAAGCCGGTGCTCGTTGTTGGGACAAAAGTATCCCCACCGTTTGTTGTTAAAAATGAGAATGGCAATTGGTCGGGGCTAAGTATCGACCTTTGGAAAAAAATCGCAAGAAACCTCGATCTGGAATACGAAATTAGAGAAAAAACCTTAGAAGAACTGGTATCAGATCTAGAAAACCAGAATATCGATATCGCCGTCGCCGCCCTTACTATGACTGAGAAAAGGGAAAGCCGTATTGATTTCACTCATCCCATCTATAGCTCTGGATATGCTATTGCAATCGATAAATCTGATCAGTCAATCATCTTGAGTCTTTTCTATAGCGTGCTATCGCTTGAATTCTTGGGAGCAGTCTTAGCCTTACTCTCAGTTTTGTTGCTCGCCGGTGCAGGCCTATGGCTCTTTGAAAGAAAGCACAATACCGAGCAATTCGGTGGAGGGGTGGTAAAAGGCTTAGGTAATGCTCTCTGGTGGTCGGCTGTAACGATGACAACAGTCGGTTATGGCGATCGCACACCTATAACATTTGGCGGCCGACTCGTCGCCATGGTCTGGATGTTTGCCAGCATCATCATCATCAGCGGCTTTACAGCAACTATTGCCGCCAGCTTGACGATTGACACACTTTCAAATCAAATTGCTAAGCTTGACGACCTCAAGCAACATAAGGTGGCTACCATTTCCGACTCAACAAGCGAAATTCTTCTGAAAAAAGCTGGCAATACCAAACTCGTTTATGTTGATAGCGTCACTCAAGGTCTACAGGCCATCCAAACCCAAGATGTCAAGGCCATGCTCTATGACGAGCCCATCTTGCGATTCTATTTAGAAAAACTCAACCTAACTCAAGACATGACAATCATTCCTAGTGAGGAACTAAAACAACAGTATGCGTTTGCCGTAAGAGCAGGCGATGAGCTACGGGAGAGAGTCAATCGTGAAATGCTCACCATCCTCCATGGTGATGCATGGCAGCAAACTATCAGACAGTATATTCCAGCAGAACAACATTGATCATAAACAGTAATATGCAGAAGGAACTCGATATGCCTGAATCTGAAGCTCGCAGCCTTGCCCGCATCCTAGACGCTAGCGTGAGAGTTCCCGGCACTCAAATATACTTTGGACTCGACTCAGTTTTGGGCCTTGTACCTGGAATCGGGGACTTATCCAGCGGCTTTCTTTCGACTTACATTATTGTTAGGGCTTATCAACGAGGAGTTCCTCGATCGACTCTCACTAGGATGATCTTAAATGTCATGTTCGATACCGCCCTTGGCACCATACCCATTATAGGTGACTTAGGAGATATATTCTGGAAAGCAAACACCAAAAATATTGAGCTTTGGCGTCGTGCCAAGGAGGATCATACTAGAGGAACAGGCGATATTATTTTTCTCGCTGCTCTCCTCATTAGCATTTTGGCATTCAGTATTCTTTGCGCTTATCTGACCACCAAAGTTATGTCCTATCTTGCATCTCAGATGGGTTTCTATCCGGGGCGTTAAGCGACTTTTCCCAAGCAGGAAAATCTATGGTTCGAGTCGGGAAAGCAAAACTTATACCAGCATCAATGAAGCGTCGTCTCAGTTCGAAATTGATTTTCTGCTGAGTATCCATATAAGTGTTATAGTCGGGATTCAAGACATAATAGACCACTTCAAAATCCAACGAAAAGTCGCCAAACTGTTGAAAGTGCGCTCGATCGAAACGAGTCCCCTCAACTTCATCAATGATCGACTTCACAGTGGATGGAATATCTTCAAGTTGAGATTGATCGGTGTCATAGGTGACTCCAAACTTAAATACGATGCGACGCTCTCGCATCTTCTTGTAATTTCGAATCCTGGAGTTGATAAGGTCGCTATTTGAAAAGATCAGAAGCTCTCCCCCTAAACTTCTGATGCGAGTCGTCTTGAGCCCAACCCGTTCTACTGTCCCAAGAAAGTCACCCAGGATAACGAAGTCTCCGATTTCGAAAGGCTTGTCCAAACCGATTGCAAATGAGGCGAAAACATCTCCTAAAACAGTTTGCAGAGCGAGACCAATGGCAATACCACCAACCCCTAAACCAGCGATGAGAGTCGCAACATTAAACCCAAAATTGTCAAAAAGAATCAGAAACGCCAGGGCCCAGACGAAAATGACCATAATAGATGCAAGGTTTTGGTTGATAGCTGTCATGTGGCCATCGCTATCACGCCCAAGAGAACTTTTGGACACAGAAAACCGTATAAGTTTCGAGCTAATAATCAGTATCTGTATCAATATCAACGAGGTCGACACCAAGTTAATGACAAATTGCACCCGCTCTGGCAATGGAAAGCTATTGGTAGCTAGCATTGCTGCGAGCACAAAGTAGAACCAGCGATAAAATCGAATCGAGCGATTGCGAATGAGATCTTTAAAGCTCTCGTCCGGAACAATCTTCTGCAGCAGATTCAGCAGAGCACGTATGATCATCGGCGCTAGAATTACAATCGAGAGAAAAAGGCTTGCTGATATGAGATAGTCAGAGACAGGGATTGACCAAAGCTTTTGGTCCAACAGTTCTGATAATGGCTGCAACATAAATCTCCAAGGATTCTGGGTTTATACAACATCTTTTTTGGGACTTCATTTCGATATACTTGCCGCATTCAACCTTGCATCGCCTATCCTTTGAATCAAGACAATAATTCTTGCAGCTAGCTCTCATCACACTGGTTCGAGCCATATAAATAGGGTAGGATAAGAAAATTTATTCCCAATTTATATTGACAAAACTATTTCCAGGTTCAATAGCAAGTGCCGGCACTTGAATCGTTTTAGTTGGAGGTCGTGTGTTCAAACCTTTTTTATTTTCGCTACTAGTTGCCATATTGCCGCTATCAGCCTCTGGTAGCGGATCAGATACCGTATTCGCGAAGTTCCAAAATTACTATGTCAGCGCAGATATGACCCAGGCTCTAAGCCATCCAACTATTAGCCAATTTGTGGAAGCCGAGCAGGTCACCGAGATTCTAGTGGTAAAAGTCAGCATGGAAGATTATCAGACGGCTTTGGAGCTTCTCAACACGACGGACTCCAAAGTGGGGGTTACTCTTGGAAACGGTGAAGACCTTTGCTTTACATGGGAGCCCGGGTACGAGCTATTTCACGGGGTGGATCAAAACGGCCAGCACTATATCTTGAGCCCATGAGACGCGGGCTCTTCTCCCTAATTTAAAGCCGCTTGCAATATCTGCATCGGCTCCGTGTCTAAGGACAAAACTTAGATCTTAGCGGAGCCCTCAATGCGCACTATTTGGCTTGCCCTGATGCCCATGCTGTTTTCGTCTTGCATGCATAAGAAGAACTTCTACTACTATGCAATTGATACTCACCTGACCCCAAAACGAGTCTATTCTGTCAATTTTTCATGGCCTGATTTTGAATCAAATTTTCAAGTTCGCACGGATCGCAGCTGCGTCTATCATGTCTTCGACTTCAACATTAGTCCAGATGGGCTCCCTTTTAATATTTCTCCTGTTGCATGGTCAAGTGACACCCTCCAGACACAAAGTCAGGCGGCGCTGAAAAAATGGCAATTCCCACAGAGCGACATGCCCATCAGACAAGCACGGGCAGGCTTTATCTACAATCACCACAATCAAGTGACTGCATTCATGTTCAATCGCCAAAGCCCGATCTATCATGGCAGCGCTAGTCCAACTGCACCATTGGAAAGCATTCGACCACTCAATTGGCAGACCAACTTTCACGATGGAGAAGTCCAGGATCAATTGAGTGGCTTCGTTGATGTAAGCTTCACCATCAACAACGATGGCCGTGTTGATCAACCTAAAATCATCAATGCATTTCCCCCAGGTCTCTATGACGAGGCTGGACTAGCAACCGTGAGTCATTGGACTTTCCCTGCCCTACAAAAGCAGCAAAGCGGTATCGTGAGAATTTCATACCTGATCGATGGCCCCAACTCTTGCACTTATTAAAAACGTTGGGTTAACCTTAAGAAAACGCTTCTTCCCGCATAAGAGTAGAGACTCGTCGAGATGGTATCTTCTTCACCGATACTACTAAAGGCAGTATTGGTGCCTCCTATGGTGTTGAGGAGGTTATTGACACCAATCTGAAGGTGACCACTATCTGGAAACTCAAGCCGGTAGGAAACATCATACTCCTTGTAGTCACCGACACTTGTGCCAAGGGATGTATCACTTGCCAATAAAGGGTCTTGCGACTGAGCCGCAATCACCTGAACGCCTAGATATAAGGAATGTCTGCCCCAATTACCAGTAAATCTATGATTCATTCGCCAAGCTGGAAAATCATAGTAGCCCACTTGCTCTCTGAGGTCCCCATCATCAGATTCCCGGATTTTATGACTTAAGGTTCTAAAGTAGTCTGAGAGCCATCGGATGCCCCAAGGCCCCCACCGTTCTTCAAAAGTCAAGCGTCCGGCAATAGCTTGAACACGACGTTCCCCCAGGTTTCGATAGGGCAAGCTGATCGACGAAATAACGCCATTTTCATCAACAAGGATTTCATTTTCATCGATGACACCACCATCGGTGCTGCCTGGATTCTCTTCATACCAACGGTTGACGATACTTTGTACGCTATCTTGCTGGTAGGTATCTTGAAGTCTCAAAAGGTAGTAATCGACAAGTAAAGCGATACTCTTGGTTGGTTCAACAAGTAGACCAGCAATATAGTTTCTACCTGTTTCTGGTTTTAGATTTTTATTTCGAGGAATATTCACTTTCAAAGTCTTGCTTGGGGCTTCCGGATCGCAAAAGCGATTGTTTTGCTGCTCCACCTGGCACCAGTAATCGTCGTTAATGGTAATAAACTGACCAACTCCCTTTTGATGGATAAAGGGTAATGGAGGGGCTCTAAAACTTGTTCCATAGCGCGCCCTGATCCCCAAGAAAGGCAACACACTCCACTTTGATCCCATTCCATAGTTGAATGTCGAACCGATGTCAGAATATCGATCCCAGCGGAATGAGCTATCCACCTCAATGGATTGACTAGCCCCCCAAAGGAGTTCAGCGAAGACTGCTTGATTTTCTCGATCTCCCTCGCCTTCTTCAGTAAATGTCCCAGTATAAAGCGGTTGATCCAGAGTGTTGAACTCTTTGTCATTGTCATCTGGAGTTTGCCTAAAACCCTCTATCCCGAAGAAAGCACCCGCCCCGACAGATAAAGGCTGCCCCCAAGGACTTTGAAACAGGGAATGGGCAAAGAAATCCCAGGTGCTTGCGCTACTCTCCATGGAGCTTTCCAGATCCCGAAAGGCAGCTAAAAAAGCAACAGAATCACGGTTTGGATCCAATGGGTTGTAGAGCGGATCCTGACCTAAGCTATTACTTTCATTATAAAACAGGTTGGCAATGGTCTCGTTTGCAAAGATATTCTTTCCCTCGCGACTACCATCGAATCGTTGATATCCAATCGTCGTGTTAAACTCCCAATCATCGTAGAACCCCTCCAAGGTCACTGCTAATGATGCTCGTTGACTACGATTTGTGTAACTCCGCTCCGGTTCTTCTGTCAGAGGGGCATAAATATAGAAGTAATCCCCTGGCTGATCCGCTGTTATAATACTCTGCTCCAGTGCCCGCTCTCGACTAACTAGCACAGGAAGAGCGTAAATCGGATCTTCTGAAATCACCATGAATTGACCCTGCTCAGTTTGGTTTTGAGAGTCGTGATAGCTCGCCCATGCTCGAAGGCTTAGTGAGTCGCTTACACTTGTTTCGAACTGAGCTGTCAGGAACTTTTCGTCTTTTTCTGGGATCAATTCGATATCAATGTCGCGCCTCAGGCCAGCACAGTAAACATCGTTTGGTTGCGATGGAACTGTGGCTACTCGATTAGAGTTCGGGCAGTTCGCACTTGTTTGCCAATTGCCATACTCAAGCCCTTCGGAACCATCAATTACAGGCTGATAGCTCCAAGTGCCCGGAGGTGGGTTGTAAACGGTGTATTGCCGGCTATCGTCTGCAAACGCTAGGTCTCGATCACGCTTTGATATAGAGCTACGTCGCCGAATTCCCAGACTGAGCACCAACCGAGACGATCCTCCCCACGCTAGACCCTGACTTAATGCCAACTCCAATTCATCACCCCCGCCATCTTCCGTTTGGCTGAGAAATCCTGTCACTTCGGTTCCCGTGAAGTCTTTTTTTAAGACTACGTTTACAACTCCAGCTATCGCATCGGCACCGTAGACTGCGGAAGCTCCTCCAGAGAGAATTTCCACTCTCTCCACTAAGGCAAGAGGTATGTTATCCACGTTCACACTTTCCTCTCCGGGAACTTGAGGGAGCCGTTTACCATTCAAAAGAACCAGGGTTCGCGATGCACCTAGACCTAGGATGTCCAACCGTGATGCTCCGGCAGCAATCCTCGTGGAGTCCCCACTAAAATTTCCGCGTGGGCTAAGTAGTGCCGATTTTCGGAATATTTCTCCCAAACTGATCACCCCTGATGACTCCAACATATCCCGATCCAGCACCATCAAAGGGGAGCTCTGCTCTTGGTCAATTCTTTTGATCCGGCTGCCCAAAACATGGAGCCTTTCAGGATCGAGTTGCTCAATAAATTCTGGTTCCTCAAGACGAGGGGCAGACTCCTCTGGTGGCTTAGCATTGGTGGCAGAACTTGGAATAGAGACGATAAGACCAATCCCATAGCGGACTAACGTGCGAACCACCATCTCGTCACCTATCAACCTAGTTGTCGTATTGACTTAGATGGTAAGCCTTAGCGGTCGAATTTTAAATAGGAAAATAGGCGACTAGAAGAAGTGAAACGATCCGGGGTGAAGCAGTCGCACTCAGAAGCCCGGCATAACTACCCAGCCTCGATGACAAAAAGAAGCCGTAATCGCAAAAAAAATTTTTCCTACATCGATTTTAAATTCAAACAAAAGACTCGCTAATTAGGGAGGGGTTTCCTTAGCTTAGAAGTACCCTCTGGGGCCCTTGGAAGGCCAATAACCATGTCATTGAAACCAGGCTACCGCTCAAGGAATGCTTTTTAGTTGCTCTCAAACGTTATATCATGTAACGGTCCTTTAGGGTCTCTATATTATAGAAAAACCCATTTGGGGCGCAAACAGTGGATTTCCCCGTTTGTGCAGAGGTTATCGAGCATCATCATGGTGCGCTAAGTTAAGAGTTTTTTTATGAGTAAGAAAGTTTTCGTTGGTGGAATTAGTTGGAACACTGATAACGAAGGTCTACGTGAGGCATTCGAGAGATTCGGTGAAGTCGTGGATGCAAAAGTCATCACTGACCGGGAAACAGGCCGATCTCGTGGATTCGGTTTCGTAACGTTCGCAGAAGCTGATGCCGCATCACAAGCCATTGCTGAGATGGATGGTCAGAGCCTTGATGGCAGAACAGTCAAGGTGAACGAAGCCCAGGACAAGCCTCGTGACAACCGAGGTGGAGGCCCTCGCGGCGGCGGAAACCGTTGGTAAGCATACTAAACCAGCATTAAGGTGCTGGTTTTTTTATATATGCCCCCTATTTAAATCTAGACTTAATCAGCAAACCATGTTTTGACTGCATTAGTCTGTCTGTGTCTGCTCGTGATATACTGCTTCCTCAGAAGTTAGACGTCGCAAGCATCCAGCTTCATATTACTGAAAATATTAGACTTTTGATTCAGCTTCAAGCTCCAGCCTAGGACTGCCGATATTTCGTATTTACGCGCCTAGTAGGTACCTATGCTTCAGTTTATTAAAAGACTATTTACTTCAGACCAAAGCAATCCTGGTCAAAACCCAGACTTTATTAGATTGGTTCAAATGACGAGAGATGACCCCTCGTTCCGAGCAACTATCGAGCAAGTCGTCAACCTACCGAGCACTAATCGAAACGTGTTCCTAGACCAGAGGATAGCAACCTTAAGGGCCAAGAGTGCCCCCGCTGAACATATACATATCTTTGCTTGTTTGAAAGATGATAAGATTTGCGAGCAACTCAGAGCAATAAGCCTTAATCAAGACTAGTGCCTAGTCAAGTTGAAGCCTCGGCGTTGTTAACTTTGTCACCTAGCCGAGAATTCAACTTGACTAGGCAATAGATTCCGCATCAACGCCGGGAGAGTTTGGAACGTCCCAGCCATCGCCATCCAGCTCGAACTTTAACCTTGCTAGAGAAACAGATTAAGTCTTGGATCTGCTTCGCTTCGTGTTTCGTTTCTATGTACTTCCAAGCCAGCTCAGGGTAAGACTCGCCGTCTATGACAACATCAAAGTAGTGTGACATTCCTTTCCATATGCAGAGATGCTCCTGATGTTTTTCTGTAAAAAACCTCATGGCAACATCACCTGGAGGAAAATAGACTTGTCCCCCTAGTTTAACCGTCTCGGTAGAGTCAGCCAAACAGCGATGACCTAAGTAAGCACGAACTGTTCGCGCGACAAGATTCTTCATGGCGACTCCACAATTAGATTGTGGCTAACCATCGCCGAGAGAACTCTGGTCACTTCATCGGCGGAACATTTCTGATCTTCCAAAGTCTCTAGGGCTACTTGCACTGAGGCACGCTGCAAAAGAGATTCGGCGAAGTCATTAAATTCAATAGACAGAGGCAAAACCCCTGGTTGATCCTTAACTCTAGCAAATGCTAACCCGAGGCAAGTTTCTTGATCACTAACTCCGAATAGCTTTGCCCATGGCAAGGGATGGCCGGCCTCAAGGAGCGCGCAACCTGACCGCAGGAAGACATGATCCAAGTCTTCCTGATTCCTGTACAGAGGCCTTGTGTCATGACCATTGAGTGCCCATGTGAGGTGCCAGTAGCGAATGGTGACCGAAACCCAGTCAGCGAGTTGACTTAAACCAGAATTTTCTCCTAAACTTCTTATATAGTTAGGGAAGTTGTCATATACATAGTCCAGCTGGGAATTTTCGCAAGGGTACTGAATCAAGTAATCCCGCAGCAAAAGCCACAGCTCATCACCTTCCACAACCCTCACCAAGGGAGCAAGTATTCCTTCCTTGGCGACGCTTACAAGCCTTGCGTAGTAGTCACTGCGATAAATATCGAGTCGATGAGGCTGTGAGGTCAGCGAGATCCCAGCATCTTTCAGGCCTTGCTCTATCACGTGGTTTGGCTCACTGGGATCTGACTGAATTGCAGCCACAAGAGCTTCTTGCTGCCTCTTCAGTTGCTTTAGGCTATCATCCAAGCTGAACATATGGCCTCCAATTTTCAGCAAGCTCTGACCAAGGTGCATCATCATCTCTCTCAAGGATAACCGGATGACTACCAACAGCTCTCCAAGCTTCCTTCAAAACCTGCCAAACATCAGTTTTGATGATCTGATCGTGGGAGTCAAACAGATAGTCCGTGAAGTCTTGATGCCCTGCGATATGATATTGGGTAACCATGGAGGGCTCAAGTTGCTTCAGTTCGTCCTGCCATGAAAATCCCTCATTCCGTGACGATACATAGAGGTTATTGACATCAAGAAGTATCCCACAACCAGTTGATCGGCTGACCTCTACGAGAAACTCTATTTCACCCATTTCATCAGATTCGTAACTAATATAACGGGAGACATTTTCTATAGAGAAGCGTCTATCCAAATAGTCTTGTAGATAGTCTAATTTCTTTTTCATAATTGCTAAGGATGATTGATTCCTAGGAAGCGGTAGAAGATCAAACGCATAACGCTGCCCAACCCCAATGAAGCAGCAATGGTCCGATATAATCTTCGGCTGGAACCTTTGTAAGAACCCCTTTAAACGCTTTAGATAGGCATCATCGAAGGGCTCTACACTCCCAATATTTAAGCCAACTCCATGGGCAAGCAGTGGGTAGATCTCTTTGAGGCTTTCAAGATGATCCAATGCTGGCCCTCCCTGATGAAAGAGATAATTGTCTGTGAGAATTTCCAGAAAGCAACCTAGTTTTTTCTTGCTCCAATCATCGTAATGCTGTGGCCGTAATCCTGCCCCCCAGTAGTCCTCAAGAAAATCTTGAAAGCTCACACGAACTCCCTTATTTGAAGTGGCTAAAACTACTCTATCGTGAAGGAGTAAGCCAATCAATCACAGTTAATGTTAAGCTTGCTCTAAGGCTATGGAATCAAACCTGAATGTGAGTTCAATATGCAAAACAACAATTGGTTGGTCGACCAACCTACGATTTCTTATTAATTTCACGCGCTAGAAAAGCTATATAACCGAGATCTGTTGCATTCTAAAGGAGAGTCCCTATGCTCCTGACTGTCAGGTCCGCACTAAAAGTACAGCTATATCAGTTTTTTAAGCTCATCGTTGGAGCCAGCATCATTGGTTACGTTGTAAACGCTGGCCTTGTGCCACATAAGCTTTTCGTTGGTGGCCTGCCCGCAGCAACAGTAGTACTTAGTGAGCTTTCAAACTTTGTTGCAGATCACTTAGGCTTGACGACATTTGTTATCGCTTTAATTCTGGCTTTGATACAAGGCCTTGTCATGGGTTTTAAAAGTAGTATCAAAAGCGCTATAGGTACAGTAGCTATGAGTCTTGCCATTAGTGCAGCGTCTTATTTGAAGCCGGCTCCTATATCCGATTCTATGTGGATTGCCTTGCCACTCAGTGCCATACTCCTTGGCCTGTCTGTGCACCTCATATTGGATTCAGGAAACTCTATTATTGGAACGGTAAGCCTTGCACAAATGATCCATTACTTTACCAAGGCTCCCATCCCTTTAGGAATGTTGCTGTGTGATGGCCTTATTATAGCATGTGGCGGCATCCTACTTGGCTGGACCCAAGCCCTCGTCTCACTTTTGGGGATCTTGTTACTGGTGGGAACCTTGAGACTCGTACAAGGCAGTCAAGGGTAAATTCCCAATTGGAGGGCTCAACGGTTATAAAGGCTGACCAACTTACTATAGTTGCTGTCGCATAAGATCTTTAGCTCTCGCAACTCCACATCGATTTCTTGAATTTTCAAATTGGTTGCTTCAATTTTCTGCTCGATAGACGCAAAAGCTTTTTCTGGTTCTGGAAGGCTTCGCAGAGTGAGAGGGTTTTTAACTTCCTTGAGGTTAGTGTTCCAGCGAAGAAGTTCAGATTCCTGCTTCACTTTTCTTTCTAGAACTTTTTTGTAGTCTTCGACACAGTTCATGAAGCTAACCGTTTCACTTATTCCATCTTTGCTAAGAAAACTCTTTTCATCATAGAGCTTATTTTTCTCTACATAATTTGAGAAGGTTCCAACAGTATTATCAATTTTCTCTACAGACCCTTCTTGAATGGAGCTATTAATCGAAGATAGATGCTGATAATATCCCTTCTCTTTATCTTCACAGGCCCCAAGCAAACTTCCTAACGCCAGCAGCGCTAAGATTCGTATCGCCATCATAGTCTCCCAATTAAAGCAGTTTTTCCCATAAAGCTTATTATAGAAAGATATGTGAGCTTGTTAGTGGAGAAATCTTGCCTAGAGTACCTCTCAAGAGGCTACTCACGGTGCTCGACGTTTTAAGTCAGACTGTTTGGAATAGATTGGAATGACGTTTTCATACTTTTCCAGTTCGGATGCTGGAATGAGTCGCATCGACTCTCGGAGTTCATCCTTCCTTCTCTCGTTTTCCAATACCTCAATTCGGAGTCGCTCTCGGAGTCGTTCTAACTCGGTTTCTAGGGACTGCGCAGTAATCCAAAGATGGTAGACCAGAAAGCAAAGAGTGCTGGCACCAATAGTGGCAATGAAAACCAAAAGCTTCTCAGATAGAGTTTGTGACGGAGCCACCCCAGCAACACATACCGAGATGACGATGATTTCGAGATAATATGATAAGAGCCATGATCTCAATGAGAACGATTTCGAATCCAGCATAGTGACCTCCCAGTGGCTACGTAAGGGAACGGCCAGGGAAGCCTCTCAATTAAGGTCAGGCCTTAAGCTAAGATTTCTAAGACTATTTCGAACGATCATTCTTTTTTACAAACAGAGGTCTGAAGGCAAAATAATGGGCCCGTTGGCCCAAAAACATCGGTTCAGCCGAAACCTTGACAAGGAATATCTACAGTCGCGAAAGAGTCAGTTGGCCAGGTTCAGATTGTTTTTGGTAGCCGACTGAAAGATTAAAACCAAGGGGACGTTTATTCGGAGCGGTACCGTCGTTGAGTGCCGTATAGCGAGCCTCATACATAGTTCCTTGCTCCAGCCTCAACGCAGAATAGAAAACACTATTGGCATGGATTTTTTGATAGTCATTGTCGCCTTCCAGACAGTGTTTCCCGACGAGGCTAGTTTCTACATTGCGCTCAAATTTAAACCCCTTACAGTATGCCTGAAGATGGCCATACTCGCGAGTTCCATTATAGGCGTTCAAATAAACAGAGTGACGTATGGTAAGAGAGTAGGATTCTTGAACATAGTCAAATTCTACGGCATCCGATTGGTTAACCATCATCTTGCCGAAGTGGTAATAGCCCCCAGCTTTATACTCAGCTGCTATGGAGCTTTCAGGACAACCTTTCTCTAAATATATCTTGATATGCTGCTGGAAGCGCTCACCATCGAAAGTCCAAATAACCTTCTGAGAATCGGTAAGCCCGCAATCCAGCATCCAGGTTCCTTCTAAACCCTTCTCAAAGGCTTCAAAATCGATTTTGCTGGAAGATTTTTCCTGACTTAGATCAGGTACGATTGCTTCCCTCTGCTCCACCTTGGACTCTACACAGCCACTCAAAAGCAAAAGGAAACTTACTGGTAAGACAATTTTCTGCAAACGTGCCGCTTCTGGAAATTTCATCTAAGCTCTCCATCAATTTTTTCCTCAAAAACTTTTAGCCCGATCGGTGGAAATCGTACGAAATCAAAACAAATTAATTTTTTGAAATAATTTCATAGATATAGATCGCTGGGTTTTGTAGGATTGACGGCTTCAAATAATCCTTTTCACAAAGAATTAGATGGTCCAAAGAAACGAGTCACGGCCAACATCTCGTAGCGTGTCGTGTAGCGATAGGCTTTCGTGAGTACTAAGCTTTACATTTGTTTGATCATTACTTAAGGTAGAACTATCCACCTTCACAAGCGCTTCGCGCTTTGACTCTAAGCATATTACTTTCATTTGTACCCCCTTGGTATTCAGTATCGGCCTAGGTATAGCCGAGCTCTAGAGTTTTTTGCTTCTAGGCAAAAACACCGAGGAATTCGAAGATATTTTAGTCAAGTCCCCTTCCAGCTGGTATATCAGAACGGTGGAAACTAATTTGC
Organism: Pseudobacteriovorax antillogorgiicola; assembly: GCF_900177345.1. Taxonomy (NCBI): domain Bacteria; kingdom Pseudomonadati; phylum Bdellovibrionota; class Oligoflexia; order Oligoflexales; family Pseudobacteriovoracaceae; genus Pseudobacteriovorax; species Pseudobacteriovorax antillogorgiicola. The sequence continues at coordinate 146,175 of NZ_FWZT01000014.1, read as the reverse complement.
CTAGACTATAGTGCTAGGATGGATGGTACAGACATGTGAGGAGCGAACATGAATATCTTGGTTTTGAACTGCGGAAGCTCATCGCTAAAATTTCAGGTGATTAACGTAACCCAGGAAACCATTGACCAAAATGCTGAAGACTTACTCGCCAAGGGGGTAATTGAAAGAATTGGGAGCCAATCGCTCATCACTCTTAAGCCTACCGGTAGAAAAACACAGAAAAAAGCCCTGCCTTTTCGAAATCATGCCCAAGCAATCGACTTCGTCCTCAAGTGGCTCGTAAGCGAAGATAGTGACGTAACTGCTATTTCAAAACTAAGCGATATCCAGTCGGTGGGTCACCGTGTTGTGCATGGCGGCGAAAAATTTTCCAAGTCAGTTTTAATCAATGATGAGGTCATCGAGGGAATCGAAGATTGCATCGACCTCGCTCCACTTCACAACCCAGCAAATTTGGATGGTATAGCTGCAATCGAGCAGATTCTGGGCAAAGGGGTGCCCCAGGCTGCTGTTTTCGACACAGCCTTTCATTCCGAAATGCCCCAAGACAGTTATTTGTATCCGATTCCCTATCAATTCTATCGCCGCTATAAAATTCGCCGTTATGGTTTTCACGGCACCTCTCACAGGTACATCAGCTATCGTTATAGATTCCTTACTAATACACCAAAATCTGAAACCAATATCATTACCCTACATCTTGGCAATGGTTGCTCTGCCTGTGCAATCCGTGAGGGCAAATCAGCGGATACCTCCATGGGAATGACTCCTCTCGAAGGTCTCACCATGGGCACTCGCACCGGAGATATCGACCCAGCTATCCTTGAATACCTCCATTTAAAGGAGGGCATCACCTACTCCCATCTATTCAATATGCTGAACAAGCAGTCTGGGTTGCTAGGAATATCTGGATTGACCAACGACATGCGTGAGCTTCTCGAAGAGGAGGAAGAGAATCAGGATCGTCGGGCAAGCTTAGCAATTGATATATTCTGCCGTCGAGTGCGCAAATATATTGGAGCCTATCTTGCAAACATGAATGGTGCTGATGCAATCATCTTCTCTGGTGGCATTGGTGAGAATTCAGCCACGATTCGATCTCGCATTTGCCAAAACCTTTCTTGGTTTGGAGTTGCCATTGACGAGGAACGCAACCAATCGATGTCAGGTGGCAATGAAGGCATTATCTCGACATCGGACTCAAAAGTTAAGCTCGTTGTTATTCCGACTAACGAGGAACTATTAATTGCTAGAGACACATACCGATGTGTGGAAGGCATTATCTGATACTCAATGAGAGGGGGATCTATGACAAAGCTAGACGTAGAAAAATTCAGAGTTGTGGGAATTGCTGCCCGCACGAGCCATAGAACTGAAAACTCCAGCAAAGCCAAGATCCCTCATCTCTGGAAAAGATTTTTTGCAGAAAGGATTCTAGAAAAGATTCCTAATCGGGTAAACCCACAGAAAGTATTCGCCGTTTATACGGAGTATGATTCTGATGAATACGGGGAATATACTTTTATTTTGGGTACAGAAGTTTCAGAGTTCAGAAACATTCCCGAGGGTATGATCGGCAAGACCATCAAACAGGATAACTACGAAATGATTCAATCAGAAGATGGACCGTTTCGAGAAGTTGTCCCCAAGGTGTGGAAAAAGGTGTGGAAAAACGACAAGCTACGGGAAAAGCGAAAGTTTGAAACGGACTTCGAATCTTATGAAATTGGCGACCAAAATCAGAAGGGCACCGTAAAGCTTTTTGTCGGTGTAGCATCTTAATCTATGAGCGACCAACGAAAGCTACTGACAAAGTCGAAGGTCCTCGTTGTCGAAGAGACCAGCGAGTGGCGCTATAATATTCACAATGGCATTCGCAATCTTGGCTACCGTATGGTGGAGGGGGTTGCTAGCATTCGGGACGCACTCGACCGAATGGAGAACGAGCCCTTTGGCTGGATCTTTCTAACTCTAAATCCAGCCGATAACCCGAATCTATTTCATATCTTAGAGATGGTGAATCATTATCCAGAGCTGCGCCACCTGAAAGTTTCGGCTTTCGTAAAAGATCAAGACATTCTATATTTGAAGCAAGCCTTTGAAATGGGTTTGCTATCCTATCACAACTTTGGATTTAGTAAGGACGAGCTTGCTAAAAATCTAACCCCTCTCAACAGAAGACTGTCGCAACATAAGTGGGATACCATGTTTACTTCGGCAGAGTATATTCGTGACTATCTCACTTCCATGGAAGACTATCAGTCTCTTGTCAGTTTCGAGCGACGACTTATTAAAGTAAACCCAAATCACCCCGAGCTGTTAATTCATCTTGCAGAAGCTTTTGCTCTTCAAGAATCTTTCGACGACTGTGCCAGAGCCCTAAATCAGGCGAAGTTGATCGATCCCTCATTGGAAGCTATAGCAGACCCAGTCTATGAAAAATACCTTAGGGGTCGATCTCTAGGAGATAGTTCGGAGACAATAAATTTATTTAATATCAACACAGCTATGATCGTAGATTCTGATGAAGTTAATCACAACAGTCTAGATAGAATATTTCATAAAATCGGCTGTGAAAGAATTATTCATTGCTATGATGGAGAAGAAGCTCTCGATAAGATTATAGGATTCACACCAGACATTATTGTCTCCGAATGGAAACTTCCTAAGCTAAATGGACCTTTCTTTGTACAGAGAATCCGGGACAAGGGTCTTCACAATACCCCCATCCTAATCGTATCGTCCTTGGTGAATGACAGTGATCGTAATCTTATGTTGGAAATGGGAATCAGCAATGTCATTCCCAAACCTATGATTGAAACCGATTTCCTCAAGGCGCTTTCTTGGGTGATCCAGCAGGAGCAAAAGCCTACCGACTCATCGGTAATCGAATACAAGGTTGCAGTATTGTGTCACAATCGAAAGTTTAATGATGCTCGTCATGTGATTCAAGAAGCGAGTAGCAACCAGAATGTTAAGGAAGGTGCGATTCACTATATGAGAGCAGAACTAGCCTATGCCCAGAAAGACTATCGCAAAGCCAAGAATCATTTAATCAAGGCAGTTCAGCAGGGTAACCATACCACAAGAGTCTATAATCTCACCGGAAAAACACTGATCCAGTTGGATGACATCAGTACAGCACTCAAATGCTACGAAAAGGCAGATAGCCTCGCTCCCTACAACATCGTTCGACTCTGTGCCATTGCCGATGCCCAAGATAGCATTGGCGAGTCCGGACTGGCGAATCAAACATTATCCATGATCAAGAGCCTTGACCCTAGAAATCATCAGGTCATGATAACCGAGGCAAATTTCTCTTTAACCCGGGGCGCTATAAAAAAAGCTAAGCGGATCATGGCAAGTATGGAAAATCTAAGTGAGGTCTTCACGTTTATGAATAACCGCGGCGTCGCATTAGCTAAGCGTGGGAAAGTAAACGAATCGATTGAGTTCTATGAAAAAGCGATACTCGCCTTACCCGAGGAACGAACAGATATCACTGAGGCTATCCAATACAATTTGGCATTGGCCCATGTTCGACAAAAGAAATACAAAGACGCTCAAAAAATTCTCAGGTCTCTCAAGAACGCTACCCAAAAAAGAATTGCAGTCAAAGCTAAAAGAATGCTGGAAAGAATTGAAGACGCATTGAAGAAGGGCCAAGAGATTAGCCTCGACTCAACGAAAGACGACTCTGAAGAAAAATCGGTTGATATGCAAGACCATGTAGAAGAGAGGTTATCGTCATTCAAGATTCTACCTCCTGATCCAGGGGACGTTTGCTGCCACCTGATATTTTTCGACTCCTCTCCTGAAGTGGGTAAACGCTTTACCATTACTGGTCTCCCTCGGTTTCGCACCTATGGCTCCATCTCCAATCAGAAGACAGCTTAGCCAATCTCGCACGCCACTCGTCACAACTGGAATTTGTTAAGAGCTTTGCTAATTCACCAGCTAAGTGCTAACTCCTAATGGAAAGGAGATCAAGCCATGAGCGAAGAAAATTTCTGTCACGCCCCATTCAACCAAATGATGCTTTCTCCAACGGGTCAGTTGCACCCATGCTGCTACCATTTCGGCTATCGCATAGGCCAACATTCAGACTCGTTTGAACAAGTCTGGAACGGACCAAAAATTCGCAAACTTCGCCGGGAGTTCCTGGCTGGCAATCCACGAATTTGTCGATCGCGCATAGCAAACTTAAAGTGCCATGAGAATTTTGCAAGATATCAGGGACAAAGCCAACTATCAGAAATTCAAGAGTCTCCCCCGAAAAGACTCGATCTCAGGCTTAATGGAATGTGTAATCTGAAATGCGTGATGTGCGATGTCTGGCAACAGCCAAACGGCCTGTATAATGAGTCTTTTTTATGGCAAGAAGGCCCCCAGAAAATATTTCCTTTTTTAAGTGAAATCGAAGTTCTGGGTGGTGAGCCCTTTATCCAAGCAGATACCTTTCGTTTGATTCAGGAGATTCGATCGGTAAATGAACAATGTCGATTTTCATTTGTGACCAACAGTCAATTTAAAAACTGGATTCGTGTGAGGAAAAGCCTTGAAGGCATTCCCATCGACAAAATTCATATTAGTGTCGATGCTTGCAGCAAAACAACCTACGAGGCGATCCGAAAAGGTGGTGATTTTGAACTGCTCCTACAGAATCTTGAAAATTTCAAATCGCTCCGAGATCAAAAAGGATTTGATATCACAGCATCCATGTGCGTTCTCCAAACCAACGTCCACGAACTCGAAGCTTTCTATGATTTTTGCCAGTTGCACGGGTTTACAGCAGAGCTGCAGTTTGCATTCTATGACCCCTCTCAATCCTCGTCTCTTCTCCATTTGTCAAAGGAGAAAATGAAAAGCCTCTATTGTTGCTTGCAACAACAGAGGCCAAATGACAAAGACTATCAGTCGTATATCCAAGGAGTGACGCGACCCTTAGCCATTCATTTAGTGAAAATTGGTTTTAGCATCACTAACGAATGATTCGAATATGCTTGCGATGCCCACGGTGATGGTGGCGGTGATGACCATGTTTCTTTTTGACTATCACCGAATGTCCGTGATGGTGGCCTACAGGAATGTGGGTCACACAGCCTGTAAAAAGAGTGGCCGAAGCTAAAATAATGATAACTGCTTTCATCCTTTGATCCTCCTAAATAGTCTCATCAGGATTAGAGCAAGTCCCAGGCCACTATTATATTACTAAATATTAGATAGTTATGATTCAGTTCCGGGAACAGGTGCGACCATTAGGTCACACCTGTTTGGTCTCAATTTGGTTCTGGAAGGTGAACTTGTAATGATGCCATATCGCTATGAGCAATCTGAAAGCTGAACTGACCTCCTCCGGGACGACCATAGAGCGGGTCATAAGTATCTATAACAACTCCAAGCTTTCGGTTCGGCTTCACATCATAGCTAATCGCTGACAATTCCAGATCAATGGCCATGGTCTGGCCTAGCTGCAGATCTCTTAACGTTGTCACACCATGGGTAATCAACGTCCCCACACCCCACGGATCGACTTCATAGAGATAAGTGACAAGCTGAAGACTCTCGCTCATTGGCGTTAGAAGCATATCAACCCGAGGCACACCACGAATTGCTACGGATCGATTCACAGCTTGGCTATAGTAAACCGCACCATGCTTTTGATTGATCAATGGCAACCACTTTTTGACTTTTATCGGCGTGTGAGAATCGAGCACAGAGCTTAGTAGAGGGATGCCCGTAGAAGCTCCGGAATCCCAACCAGACTCGACGACTACCCCTGGGAGAGCATCATCTTCATAGCCGAGACCTGCCCTGATTTGGTTGACAGGCTCCAGATGCCATTCGCCTTTCTTTGCTCTAGCATCTGGTAGACGAGCATAAGACTCTCTCCCATCTTCCACTTGTAGTGTATAGGGAAGATCTTCACTCACTGTGAAAGATGGGTTTTCGAACCAATGATCAAACCAGTTGTGAACATCACTCCAGATTTCGCTTTCCAACCCGAAAATCCCCGGTACTTCTGCTGATGCATGAATTCCCTTGTTAAGATAGATCTTCTTAGTCGTCTCAAGTTTCGAGAAAAACTCCAGGGCCTGATTCGGCGGAAACAGATTATCTCGGTAGCTATTGGCCATAAACACAGGAGCTTTCCGCTTGTTGATCGACTCAATCATACGAACGACTGATCGAGCCCGTGCCCACTCCCTCGTGTACTCGACATTTTCCTGAACTTTCAGGTTATTATAGACCACCTGAAATTCTGGATCTAGGCGACCTGTAAGTTTTCCAGAACCGATAAGAAGATCAATCCAGACTTTTCGAGTGGTATCATTGCCATAAAGCGCCTTTTCCAAGTCAGCCCAACCGCTTAAGGCTGCTGTGGTAAAAATTCGCTCGTCTTGGGCTAAGGCTAGGAGCCCAATCCCACCACCATAGGATACGCCGACCATACCGATGCGACTAATGTCGACTCTAGTATTTGCTTCCATCCAATCGATAATTGATGACACATCACGGATATCGTCAGGACCAGCAGCTGAGGCAACGCCGCCTGAGCGCCCGAAGCCTCGTGTCGCATAGCTTAGAACGATATAGCCCTTTTCAGCAAATTTCTTCGCCTGAAGGATGTATTCGTACTCATTTAGTGTCCAAGAGTTGGCAAAAATCAAGGCCGGCCGATCCCCAGGAAAGAACTTTTCCTTGGGTTCATGAATCTGACTCACCAATTGGGTGCCGTCGAAGGTTTCAAGATAAAGATTAGATGTTGTTTCGTAGGTTTTTTCTGGCCACCACCAATCCAGTTCCGAACTGGCCTGCTCTTCCCTGCCACACGCAGAGATTGCCAAATAGACAATAGCAGATGATAACCATAATGCGGTAGATCGCATTGGCATTGCTCCTTCCATAGAATTCGTCGTTATTACATCCCCGTAACTTGCGGTTCCTCCGTATCTGAACGTTGACATTGGGCGTTTGTAGTCAGCTTGGCCCAGTTTTGCTCAAAAAATCAATTCGATATATCTTAATAAATTCATTCACTGACAGAATGATGGGGTTGCTTCCGACAACAATTGATTCGTTGCGAAATGTGCAGTAATGGACTAGGTTTGAGGTTCAAACTGGAGGTTCTAGGATGCAAAAATTTATCGCTATCACATTGGGCGGGCTTCTTTCCCAGGCGCTTTGGGCCGAGAACCCCCAAAACAAACAAGGGTTCGATACCACCCGAATGCTAAGCAACCAGGCTGTCGGGCATAACACAGACACCTATCCCAAAGGCAAGGTTGTCAAGACGATGAACGTAAGCGGCTACACATACTTTCAATTTTCTCAGAAGGGAGAATTGGTCTGGGCAGCGACAAGCGTGATGGATTTAAAGGAAGGTGACCAGGTCGTACTCATGAAGTCTTTTCCGATGACAGACTTCAAAAGCAAAACACTCAACCGTACCTTCGATAAAATACTTTTCGTTTCACAGCTAGACATCGTTAAATAAAATGGACTTGTAAGGCATCCTTGCGATGCCTTAGCTAACTATTTGATATTCTCCAAGACAAAAACCACTTCAAGAGCATAGTCTTTCCAATAGTCATATCGACCAGACGCTCCCCCATGCCCTGCCTCCATGTGGGTTTTCAAAAAGATCCTATTGCTACTGGTATTGTAAGATCGCAACTTAGCCACCCATTTAGTAGGCTCCCAATAAGTCACTCGAATATCGTGCAAACCCGAAATCACAAGCATCGCTGGGTAGGCTTGTTGCTTAACATTGTCGTAGGGGCTATAAGACTTGATATACTGGTAGTATTCGGACTCTTGGGGGTTGCCCCATTCATTGTACTCAATGGTTGTGAGAGGTAGGGAGTCATCTAACATAGTGGTGAGTACATCTACGAATGGCACCTCTGCGATCATCGCACCGAATAGATCGGGCCTCTGATTGGCAACCGCACCGATTAGCAGTCCACCAGCGGAACCTCCCTTTGCAATAAGTTTACCCGCAGCGGTATAACCTTTCTCAATCAAGCCTTCAGCAACAGCAATAAAATCTGAAAAACTAGCTTTCTTACTTAGAAGTTTGCCATCCAGATACCACTTGCGTCCCAGCTCCATTCCCCCTCGGACATGAGCAATGGCATAGACGATTCCACGATCCACATAGCTAAATCGCGACGACGAGAAGCTGGGTTCCATGCTTGAACCATAAGATCCATAGCCATAAAGATAAAGTCGATGAGAGCCATCAAGCTTTAAGCCCTTACGATATAGCAATGATACCGGAATTGCGGTTCCATCGCTGGCTTCAAAATAGATACGTTCAGTCTTATAATGACTGGGATCAAAGTTTGGATCAGGGATCTCCTGAATCTTCACCAACCGTTTGGACTGTTCTTTCATATTGTAATCATAGGTGCAGGCTGGCGACGACATGGATGAATGAACATAGCGTAACGTATCGCTTTGATACTCTCTTGGAGATATGGTTTCAAGCTCACATGGCTCTAAGCCATAATCAATAAAGAACTCCTCTTCACTCTCCTTCTCAATGATTCTAATACGAGGTAATGCTCTTTCCTTTTCCTGAATAACAATGTACTTGTCGTAGATCGTAATTGATTCCGTTAGGATAGCTGGCTCGTAAGGACGCCATAGATGCCAAGTATCTCGCTTCGTATCTTTATTTGTACAGGCGTAGAGAGCATAGTTTTCTGCTTTCCAATTTGACAAAACAAGAAATTGCCCTTCGTTATGAGTAACTTCATATTCATGGTCTGGCTCCCTGGCTTGAAACAAGGTAAATGTTATATCTTGTGCCGTATTAGGTGCAAAGAGTACTTCTGAAGAGTTATTGCCATGGAGACAGATAAACTTGTATTGCTTATCCTCAGACTCATCAAGCCAAACAAAAAACCCTGCGTCTTGCTCTTCATATACTAAATTATTCTTGTTGAAACGTTCGCCTACTTTTCCTTTGTAAACGAAAACAGGCCGCATCTTATCGTCTAGTGCTGTAAAGAGAAAGGATTGAGAATCAGACAGCCATTCGAAAGAACTGGAGGCAGAGTCGATGCCAAGTTCAAAAACATTTCCTGTTTCAAGATCTTTAATATAGATCTCATAAGCTTCCTGCCCCACAAAATCGACACCATAGGCAAGGTATTTGTGATCGGGGCTATTGGTAACAAAACTGAAATCGCAAAAGGATCGACCCTTCGCCAATTGGTTTTGATCGATCAAGATTTCCTCGGGACCATCAGCCGCCCCTACATTTCGGCAGTAAATAGGATACTGCTGCCCTTCCTCATAGCGATAGAAATACCAGTAGTTACCATCCTTCATCGGTGAACTCGAATCAGTCTCTTTGATTCGTCCTTTGAGTTCCTCGAATATGGTATTTTGAAGCTCTTCGGTATGCTTCATGCTTTCTTCTAGGAATGCATTTTCGTCTTCTAAATACTTGATGACCTCGGGGTTTTTGGCATCGTGCATCCAATAATAGGGGTCGCGCCGCTTGTCGTTATGGGTTTCGATCCAATGATCTTTGATCTTTGCTACAGGAGGCTTCGGCATAGCTTAACCTTTATGTTATTACTAGTTGTTACCCTCTTTGCGAAGGTAAAACTTCAGGGCAGTTGTAATTGAAGCATTCCACCACTTCAATCCTAGTATAGTACTTTCGGTTGCATTTTTTGCAAACATACTTCGCCCCATCACGGCTAAATTTCTTCTTATCTGGCAAGTGTGCGTCTGCTGCTAGCTGCGGCCCCGCTTCGTCCTCTTTGGTATCATCTGTCTCACCTTCATCAGCTTGACCGAGATGTTTATCAAAGCACTTGATCACTTCCATCTTTGTGAAGTAGCCTTTGCCACAGGCCTTACAGATATATTTAGCGCCATCTCGCATAAATTTATCTTTGTCACTGACATTGCCAAGCTTGAGTGCTCGTTCTCTTGCAAAATCATCGGTCGAGTCCGGATTCGTTGAAGGTAGCTTGATACCAGCCTGCTTCTCTTTTTTAGAATCCTGCCCCTGGTGACTTTCGTAACAATCCAGAACATCGGCTTTGGTAAAATAGCTTTTGTTGCATAAACGACAAACATAGTTTGCCCCATCACGAACAAAAATATCACTATCACCACGTGAGGTGGGCTGACTTGGTTTCTTAAATTCGGGACGAATGCCATGATCGGAATGCACGACCGTTGGCCTCGGCTTGGCTACTGGCGCGGCCTCCCGCCCTTCACGAGCCAAATTATTTCGCCGTGCTTGAGCGGCTTCTTTCGCCTTAGCCACCCGCTCAGCATAGCTTTGTTTAGGCCCACTCATGTGCCGATCCGCACATTCCCGCGCTTCTCTTGTAGTAGGGTATATTGATTGGCAGCGCAGGCAAACAAAGGACCGACCTCGTTTAGCAACCCGCGAATCTGAAGTAAGCCCTTGCTCATCCGCTTCCTGAGCTGCATTTTGAGATATCATAGCAAGCAACTTCGCACGGTCGGCCATTTGCTTGTCACTATGGGTTTTGATCGCTTTTTCACGCTCTCTTTTTTTCTTAGCTTTCTGCTTGCATTTCTCTACACAGTCCTTTGCCTCGGTGAGAGACGGATAGACTCTTTTACAGAAGCTACAGCGATACTTCTTTTTAGATTTGACCGTTTTCTCGGCAACTCCATCTTGGGATATGGATTTTTGAAAGCATCGCTCGACACAGTCCTCGGCTGTCTGAGGGAATTTATGCACTCGTCCGCATAGGCCACAGATATAGTTTCTGCCCTGCTTAATGACCCGCCTGGTAACTTTTTTCTTCTGTGCGTCCGCGCCCATATTCGCCCGTAAGCCGTTAACATCTTTCATGATCGGCTATTCGCGGTTAATGCTGACGACTTTCTGCATACCGTCGACAAGGTGACTTTTTCTATCGTATTATTAGGGACTTAAAAGAACCTGAAAGGCCTTACCGTACCAGCCTCGATGTCCAGAAAGAACATCCTCCCGTCGAGTCTGATAGAATATATCCGAGCTTACCGGCCGGTTCTCACGATTGAAGCGAATGACTGAAGTTGATGAAGAGTACTCCGCTGGTCCTTCTGGTAGGCCATGACTGAACAGCATGTTTGGGATCTCCATCTGGAAGATCTCATGCATATCCACCCACGTGCTCCCAGAAAATGGCGCCCAATCGAAGAAGCCTGCGCCTGTTCCGTTGGCGGTTGACCCTATTAAAGTTGCTCGCTTTGATGATTCCAAAAGCAGGGCAAAGATGTCACAGGCGCTGATACACTGTGGGGAAATCAACGCTACGATCGGCTGATCGAAGCCTTTCACATCTTGATCTGCCTTGATTGGATCCGTTTTCTCCCAAGTTCCGGTATAGCCCTGACCGTTGGCAACTGCTCTTCTCAGTTGCCTAATCGCCCTCTTCTCATCCCGACTGGCTGCTGAAAGAGGAGAAGCACGCTCCCAAGTTTGAATGATGTTGGGCGTCACTCGAAACCCTTCCATATAGCTTGGGTAGCTTTCCCCTGAGCGAGCGATCAAACTCATCAGCTGTATGGGCAGATCCACATGGCCTCCCGGATTGTGCCTCAGGTCAAGTATGAGGGGAAAGTTTTTGGCTTTGAGTTGTTTTAAAAATTTGGAAATCGGTTCATCCCAGTCTTTAGCCTTGCCACTCTGATACCGACTAACTTGATGCTCAAAGAAAGAATAGACTTGAATCACACCCGCGGTTTGCTTGTTTAGCTCCATAAAACCCGTACGAAACATCAACCGCCCTTTGTCTTCCACCCCATACCAATCATCAGCATCGACAAGGCCCATGGGGGATCGGTAGGGTGAAAAGCCAGTATCGAAAAGAGCTGGGCTCTCCTTATACGAAAACCCGCGATTTTGGAGATAGTGCATAGCATCCATGCGGATGACTTCGTAGTCATAGTGCCAAGCAAGGGTTAGGTCTTTGATCTCACCGTTTCGCGACCGAATCGTTAGCCGTGTTCTTGGAGATTTTGGGTACCGGAAGCTCCTCTTGGTGAGAGCTTGAACGGCTAGTTGCTCTCTGTAGGAGGGCGAACTGGAGGAAATATATTGCTGAAGATCTCTCGTTATAAGGTCAATCGGCTCGCCATCCAAAGCAAAGATCTGATCGCCAATCTCAAGAACTTCCTCAAGATCTGAATCCATGCCTGTGATGATGTACTTTTGATCGACGTGATGGATTTGAAAGCCTAGATGCACCGTAGGCAATTCCAATAGGGGCAAGACTTGGAGGTGGGTATCCTGGAAGGATGCCACCACCTGTCTCACTCGGTCCAGAAACCAAAGGTTGCTAACCGCTCGATAGAACGACTTTTCCGTATTGGGGTAATCGCGCTCTCGGTCCCGAGCCTTTCGGAAAAGCCCCTCGATGTCGAGACCTAACCTCTCTTGCTTAATATCGATCAAAGCGTACTTCGTTTCGATCGCTTTTTGGATCGTAGCAAGACTATCCAAACGCTGGTCGAGCTTGTAATAGAAGAATATTTCGTTGTCTATGGGTCGGACTTGATTTCGTTTGTCAAGCAACGACAGAGTCAACAAGGTCAGCAAAAGGGATGAAATCAAGACCGCGAAAGTCATGGATCTTGTCATCACGGCCTGCTCATAATACGTCTTGATGACAGAATTTTTAGGACTTTCTGTCTAGAATGTCAACATCTATATATATTTTTTTGACATATGGTCGTTTTTTCCATAAGATCGGGAGGAATTGATAGTAATAATGATGGTTTAATATATGAAAAACACCACAAATTTAGCTTATTACAGCCAAAGCGTGCACGACTACACGGTTCTCGTTCGCTTTGAAGAGCTTATGAAGCACCAGCAAAAAAAGCAGATCATCAAGGCTAGCCTCATCGCACTTGCCTTCATAGGCTTGGGTGGCGCCACAATTTTACTGGCACTTACAGTTCAAAACTTGATTAATGGTTTACTTCTCTAAGCTATGGGAGGGGGCCAAATTCCACGGCGTTGCCTATCGAATGCCGCGGAGTCGGTGTTGTTGGTCAGGCTTGAACCTAGTGAGTTTCGAGCATGATAGGAATCACTTCAAGTTCGGGATCGTACTCGTCCCGTAATACACTCTGGATCGCTGATAGAGTGCCCGTTGCAGCACTCGGGCAGGAGCCACAAGCACCCTCGTAACGAATCGTAAGCAGGTGACCATCTAGATCGAGAACCTCTAAGTCTCCACCATCCCCTTGCAGAGCTGGTCTGATGGTGCGATCCAAGATTTCTTCAATCTGAAGAATTTCCGTTGGGAGACCCTTCCTTCTATTGTGTTCAGCACTTTCAAAGTCAGGATCGTGCTGGGGTAGAAGATTAATAATCACTTTCTTGGCTTGTTCCACTAAATCATCCCAAGCAATGTTACCACTTTGTGTGATTGTGACCACATTCTCAAAGAAGTGAATTTGGGTCACCTCAGGCAGTTGAAACAAGGCTAGAGCTAAGGGCACATGAGTACATTCATCAACGCCGTTAAAACTGACTTTGCCGCGGGCCTTGACGTCAAAGTTACAAATAATTTTCTTGGCATAAGGATTGGGTGTTGCCCGAACCATAGTCTTAATTAAATCCATGCCCCACCTCACTCTGTTGAAACAGTTTCTTGATTGCCTAGCAGCGCCGACTGAAAGGTCCGCCAAGGTAAAGTTAAACACTTCAGCCGAGTTGGGAACTTCTTTAATGCCTGCAATGGCTTAAATGCACCTAGGTGCTCTGGTAAAGACCATTCGCTAGCAAAACGATCGAGATCCTCAATCATCTGCTTTGCTTCATCACGTGTCTTGCCTGTTAGCTCAGTTGTTAGCAATGATGCTGTGCCCTTGCAGATTGCACAGGACTCACCATCAAATGATGCCTTTTCAACCCTATCTTTCTCCGACAATCGGAGATAGACACGAATTGTGTCACCACACAACTTGTTGCGACCTTCAGCGCGCAACTGCGCCTCCGCATCTTCACCGAAGTTGCGAGGCTGCCTCGCGTGCTCTAGGAGCACTTTCTGGTAGAGGTCGTTGTTGTGCTCTTCAGATACCATCGGTAAACTCTTTCTTGAGAGTTAACTCAAACTCTTGCCGCACAAACTCGTCTGTTATGCCTTGAATGGTTTCATTCAGAAAGCCTATCGCCAGCATTTTGCGGGCGAGATCTTGCCTGATACCGCGACTCTCCAGGTAGAATAATTCATCATCGGCCATTCGCCCCACAGTCGCACCATGGGCGCATTTAACATCATCAGCGTCGATCTCCATCTGTGGTTTCGTATCGACTTCCACACCTTCACTAAGAAGCAAGTTTTTATTCAGCTGCTGGGCATTAGTTTGCTGCGCATCTCTTCGAATCAATACCTTACCATTAAATACAGCGCGGCTTTTGTCCTTGAGCACCCCTTTATAGAGCTGACTTGATTCGCAGTTGGGACTAATGTGGTCCACAACAGTTTGGTTATCGACATGTTGGTTACCCCGTGTCGCATAGAGCCCATCCAATTGTACCGAAGCACCAGGCTCTTTGAGTTTGACTTGTAGATCGTTGCGAGCCAGGCTTGCTCCCAAAGTGAAACTAAAGGTCTCAAAACGGGAGTCTCGCATCTGCTCAACTTCGGTGTGGTCCACATGAACCGAGTTTGATCCCAGATTCTGAAACTTATAGAGCTTCACCCGGCTATTCGCCTGAGCTGTGACGTGAATTTGGATGTTATTGAGTAGAGGTCGCTGTCGATCACCTACGTGTAGCTCACGAACCGTCAGAGCTGATGAGGGTTCAGCATCGACGAATATCGTAGGGCTACTAAGAAGTTCTTCGTCTTGACCCTGATCGCTATAAATAAACACCAAGTCAACAATCGAGGCGATTGCTTGGTTACGCTTTGCTGAAATAACCAGTCCTTCGTTAAGCAAAGCCGTATTCGCAGCTTGAAAAGCATTTCTGAATTCCGAAACACTTTTCAGCTTATTTACAAATTCAGCTTCCGACCAAGCGTCGTTTAAAGATTTGATTTCAAGGCCTGATGGAGCATCTTTGATATTAGATTGACTCGGGACAAAGCGTCCATTGTGAAAGACCAGTCGTAGACACTTTTCATCAGCATGATAGAAGGTACCCAAACTAGCAGCTTCCTCTAAATTTGAAGCTAGAGCGTAGGGCTTATCGATCATTTTCTTGGCGCTAGTGTATTTCCACTCTTCATCTTTTCGAGTCGGCACACCTAGAGACCGAAGCGCTGAAAGAGACTCTTCGCCCTTTTTAAGCAACCAATCTGGTCTGTGGCTTAGGGTTTGAAAGGCCTGTTCAACAAGTGTATTCATGCGTATCCCTTTCCGACCTTAATTTAAAAGCCAGTCGTAGCCTTTTTCCTCGATATCCAACGCCAAACTCTTATCACCTGACTTGATGATTTTGCCGTCGCTTAGTACGTGAACAAAATCAGGCTCGATGTGATTGAGCAATCTTTGGTAATGGGTGATCAGGATGATGGCGTTGTCTTCGCTCTTGAGCTTGTTTACACCCTCGGAAACGATTCGTAGTGAATCCACATCCAAACCGGAGTCGATTTCATCAAGCACTGCGAGACGGGGTGAAAGTACTGCCATCTGTAAGATCTCATTTCGTTTCTTTTCACCGCCAGAAAGATCGACGTTCAGTTCGCGAGCCAGGAAGCTCTCGTCGATATTGAGCATTGCCGCCTTTTCTCTAACGAAAGCTGCAAATTTGTCCTCGTCCATCTCTGCGATCCCTTGGTGCTTGCAGAGAGCATTGAAAGCGTTGCGCAAAAACTCAGTATTCGGCACACCAGGAATTTCTACCGGGTATTGAAACGCTAGAAAGATACCGTTGCGGGCGCGCTCGTCGGCTTCAAGGTCATTGATATTCTTGCTTTTAAAGTCGACTTCATAGTGCATCTCTCCCGAAGTCACTTCGTAATCTGGGTGCCCTGCGATGACTTTAGACAAGGTGCTTTTTCCACCCCCATTTGGCCCCATAATCGCGTGAACTTCACCTGCATTCACCTTGAGATTCAAACCTTTAAGAACCGGAACCTCATCCACCTTGGCGTGTAGATCCTTAATATCAAGCATTATCCCACACTTCCTTCTAATTTCATTTCAAGTAATTTTACGGCCTCGGCTGAGAATTCGAGTGGCAACTCGTTGAAGACCTCTTTGCAAAAGCCATTTAATAGCAGACCGATCGCCTCTTCCTCTTCAAGCCCACGGGACTGTAAATAAAAGAGCTGATCGGCATTGAGTTTACAGGTACTGGCTTCGTGCTCCACCGTACCAGAGTCGTTTTGCACTTCGATGTAGGGATAGGTATTGGCACTACACTTATCGCCAACTAACATCGAATCACACTGGGAGTAGTTGCGAGCATTTTCCGCCGATGCCATGATTTTCACCTGGCCCCGATAGACATTGGAGGATTCCTCAGCAGAAATACCCTTTGAAATGATTTTACTGCGAGTATTCTTGCCAATGTGGATCATCTTAGTGCCGGTGTCCGCTTGCATCTTATTATTGGTGAGCGCTACCGAGTAGAATTCACCGCGAGAGTTATCGCCCTTGAGAATGCAGCTAGGATACTTCCAAGTGATCGCAGAACCAGCTTCAACTTGCGTCCATGAAATATGAGAGTTCCGACCAGCGCAAAGACCGCGCTTCGTCACGAAGTTATAAATGCCACCTTCGCCCTTCTCGTTTCCAGCATACCAGTTCTGAACGGTTGAATACTTGATCTCGGCGTCATCCATGGCAATCAGCTCGACTACGGCTGCATGAAGCTGATTTTCATCCCTTTGGGGGGCGGTGCAACCTTCAAGATAGCTGACCGAGCTACCTTCATCAGCGATGACCAGGGTTCGTTCGAACTGCCCTGAGCCAGCAGCATTGATACGGAAATATGTGGATAGGTCCATCGGGCACTTCACCCCCTTGGGGATGTAGCAAAAAGAACCGTCAGAAAACACGGCTGCGTTGAGAGCCGCGTAAAAGTTATCTTTATAGGGGACCACCTTGCCCAAATACTTTTGCACAAGCTCAGGATGATCGCGGATAGCTTCCGAAAACGAGCAGAAAATGATGCCGTATTTTTCTAGCTCTTCTTGGTGAGTGGTGCCCACCGAGACGCTATCAAACACAGCATCTACAGCTACACCTGCAAGCCGAGCTTGCTCGCCAAGGGGAATGCCAAGCTTTTTGAACGTTTCCAGGATTTCTGGATCGACTTCGTCGAGGCTTTTTGGTCCATCAGTATTTTTCTTAGGAGCGCTGTAGTAACGAACTCCTTGAAAATCGATCTTTGGATAATCGATTTCCGCCCAGTCAGGCTCTGACATCTTCTGCCAGTATCGAAAAGCCTTCAAGCGATACTGACGAACGAAGTCGGGCTCATCTTTGATATCAGATATCATATTCACAATATCTTCGTTAATACCAACTGGGAAGTCTTCGGTTTCCACGTCTGAGACAAACCCATATTTGTACTCTCGGTTGGAAAATTCTGAAGTAGCTTCTTCCATTTCTGACTCCAATTTACGACTCAAAACACGACCTCATACTCTGACGGGCTCGCGGCCTTGTTTACACTCTCGAATCCCCGCCATGGGGCACATTTTTTCTTGAACCGCATAGCGGTTAGCAAGATCGATCAGGGTCATCCCTTCGAGCTGGGATCTCAAGGTATCGAAAATAAGCTGCCAAGGGCCGCTCGCGACACAGGAAGCTGTGTACCGACAGGCCTCGTGCTCATCAACACAGGCCACCGGGTAGATGCCATCTTCAACGGCATGAAAAATATCCCAGAGTGTAATGCTGTCTAGCTTGCGCCCCACTCGGTAACCACCCGTTCGACCTCGGATAGAATCGACCAACCCAGCCTTTCTCAGGCGTACGAGAATTTGATCGAGATACTTAGCAGGAACCCCCTGTCGTTTGACAATGTCCTGGCGACGGACCAGAGGCTCTTCTGTGTGCTTGGCAAGATCGAGCATGATCTTGATAGCGTAACGACTTCTCGATGTTAGATTCATGGATTCTACCCCACCATTTGAGGGCTAATGTTTAGCGAAAAGCTATACATTTAGCAAGCCTAGATTAAGAATGTTTACTGTTTTTGTCAAGTATTCTAGCCGACTAGCTCCCATCTCTCTAAAATACTGTAATTAATGGAGATAATTGGCTAGAATCCCAACTGCTACCAACCCTCTTATCGGCAGATTTGAAGATCGCCACAAGGACCTGCTACGGAGAGTTACAGCTTGATTGACGCCCAGCTACCTCGCTCCCAAATCACAATAAATACTATGGCTTGGAAAAGTCGGTAAGTTCCCTGCATGACCCACAGGGTTGTAAAGCCTGCTCCCAGCAAACTTACTGCGAGCAAAGCTAGAGGAAGAAACAAAATCCACTGCAACGACAGTGACACAGCCATCACTTGCTTGCTCGCCCCAGCTCCCAGAAGAGCATTCATCAAGACAAGCCCGACAGAATCGAGTGCGATGTAGGCTCCTGTAATTCTGAGTGGCAATCGCGACGCAGCCATAGCCTCAGGCCCTGGGGCAAATGGCAGCAGCACCCAGTCGGGAACAGCCCACATAGGCAAGCCTATCGTTCCGATGATTAGAATCCCCACTTTGACGACATCCCAAGCCCAAAGCCGTGCATCTTCAGCGTCTTGTCGCCCCAAGGCCTGCCCTACGAGTGATGCAGCAGCCAGCCCCAATCCCATAGCCGGGAGTATCGCCACCAACATCACATTAGTAAGGATGTTCGCAGCTGCTAGTTCGGTAGTACCAACAAGGCCTACGATCCAGAAGAAAGCCAGAAGACCGCTAGAAAAAAACAGCTGTTGGACGCCACTGGGTAACGATAATGTCAGCATCTGCTTGATCTGATCCCATGAGGGCCAGATTCTTAGAAACCCTGCATGGCGCGCATGCCGCATCCCTAGGGAGAGATAAACCAAGGTTCCACACGCAAAGGAAATACTGGTCCCCCACGCAGCACCATCCAGCCCCAGCTGCGGAAATCCAAAGTTTCCAAAAATTAAGGCATAGTTGAGGAAGATATTGATAAGGTGCATGAAGACCAGTGTTCCCATGTAGAGCTTGGATAAGTTGATCCCGTTCCAATAACCACGAAAGGAAAAGTTTAAGCCAACAAATACAATGCCTAGCAACCTGATCTGTAAGTAGGAGCTACCCAGATCGATGACTTCAGGATCGCTATTCAGGTAAGGATAAAAATGTGGCACCAAAATAAAGAGCGGGACAGCCAAGGCGATCCCTGAAACCAAGGCAATGAGCAGACCCGTGTTCAACGGCTGGGCTAACTTCGTAAATTCACCTTCACCCTTGCGTCGCGCTGCAATTGCTTGAACTCCAGTAGACACCCCGAGAACGAGAGAAATCGAGACAAATGCCGCAAAACCTCCCAAGCCCACTGCAGCCAGAGCTGCACTCCCCAAGTTTTTGACAAAGAAGATATCAACCAGATTTGTGACGTTTTGGGATACCATTCCGCCCATGATAGGCAGCGAGAGACCCATAATTTTCTTAAATCGCTGGCTTTCCAAAGAGGTTCTCCTAGCTTGTAAAACATCTTACCATAGCAGCAGTTGTGACCTGAAAAAAAACATGTTAGGTGCTTCTAAGGGGAGGCGAGCCTTTGGATATTAGACAATCACACTTTCTTCTTAAAGAGCGTATCAGAACTGAAGCGCGCCATAGTCGTGAGGCTTATCAAGTCGTTCTAAGAATGAAAAAGCTACTTCCCGATAGCCTCAAGGCCCTAAAATCTTGCCATCGTACCGGTAACAGCGCAGCTCAAGCCGAAAGACTCGCTCTAACTGACCCTGACTATCAAACTAGTATCGAGGAATATCTAACGATATACCAGCAAGGGCTCGAATCACGGATCCAATGGGAAACCCACAAGATGTTGCTTGCGGCACGCCAATCATTGCAGGCCTTCCATCGAAGCCTATAAGCCTCATTAAACTAGGGATAAGGCTCGACTTTAGTAGCACCAAGCTTTATTTTAGCGTCTGAAGATTACACATCGCCAACGAATCTTTGGGGGACCACTGTGGCATACTTACCGAATATTGTGTTTGCACTCCTGGTGATAGGCACATTTGGTTTTTTCGGATTTAATCTACTTAGAACTTGGACTCATATTCATCAGGCCGAGGGCCCTGAAGACAATAGACTGACCAATACACCCAGGCGACTGTTAGAAGTCGTACGGTTTGGATTTCTACAAGAGCGCATGTTCCGCGACAAGAGCTCTGGCATCATGCATGCATTTATATTCTGGGGTTTCGTGACTGTTACCATAGGTACGCTGGAAACCCTTATTGCTGGTTTGATCACTGGATTTAATTTCGGTTGGATTTTAGGTGATGGAATCATCTTCCATACCTTTTTGTTGAGCCAAGACTTTGGTAACTTTGCTGTGTTCGCAGCCATCGTATGGGCCATCGCTCGACGGCTCTGGTTCGCCCCTCCAAGGTTGCAATCACTTGGCCAGGCATCGAAAAACGACGCCATGGTGGTTTTGGTATTCATCCTAGCTCTGGTATTCACCTCGCTTCTGACGCTTGGGGCGAAGGCACGGATCGAAGAGTTACCAGCAAGCTACTTACCCATTTCAATGGCTTTTACCGCACCATTCTCCGTCTTCCTAAGCGAGTGGCATGGATTTGAACGAACTCTTTTTTGGCTTCATTGCTTCACCTTGTTTGGCTTTACCACATTTCTACCATTTTCAAAGCACCAGCATCTAATATGGGTATGGCCGAATATCTTTTTCAGAAGCCATAAGTCTCGCGGCCGTCTTCGCCCCATGGAGTTTGACGAAAACGCTGAGTCTTTCGGTGTCGGCAAGCCCGAAGAGTTCACCTGGAAGCAATTGCTCGACTCCCAAACCTGCGTGGAATGTGGCCGCTGTACCGAAGTATGCCCGGCGAACAATACCGGAAAACCACTAGACCCACGAAAAATCATTCACGATATCAAATATTCCATGAAGGAATCCCAGGCTCCTGAGAATCCTGAGTCGCCCAAAAACTTGATCCGAGACTTCATCACAACCGATGAATTGTGGTCCTGCACCACCTGTGGTGCCTGTATGGAAGCCTGTCCGCTGTATATCGAGCATATTCCAGCCATCGTCGATATGCGACGCTACCTCACCTTAACTGAGGGTGACTTCCCAGAAGAATTAGCCAATACTTATAAGAACCTTGAAACCAACAGTACACCCTGGGCGTTCTCTCCTGCGACACGCGCAGACTGGGCCAAGGACCTTGGTGTCACCACCATGGCTGAAAAAAGTGATGTCGAATATCTATTCTGGGTTGGCTGTGCCGGCAGCTACGATGAGCGCTACAAGAAAGTATCAAAGTCGATTGTCAACATTCTCAACAAAGCCGATATTTCTTTCTCGATCCTTGGCACCGAAGAACGGTGTAATGGTGATACTGCTCGCCGCTTAGGCAACGAATACCTTGCAGATATGCAGATTCGGGAGAATGTCGATAACTTCAAGAAGTATGGCGTGAAAAAAGTAGTCACTGGCTGCCCACACTGCTTTAACACCATTAAAAACGAGTATCCTGACTTTGGCTATAAAACTGAAGTTGTTCACCATAGTGAACTGATTCAAGACCTTTTGAAAGATGGACGTATCGAGGCAAAGAACGTTCCAGAATCGGCCAAGACAACGACCTATCACGACTCTTGCTACTTAGGTCGCCACAATGAAGTCTACGAAGAGCCTCGCACAGCCCTTAAAAAGATTCCTGGATTGAAACTGAAGGAGATGCCTCGCAGCAAGAACAATGGTTTCTGCTGCGGAGCGGGCGGTGGCCGAATGTGGATGGAGGAAGACATCGGCACCAGAGTCAACGAGAATCGCTCCGAAGAGGCGATCCAAACAGGCGCAGAAACTGTAGCTACGGCTTGCCCATTCTGTATGACCATGATGACCGATGGCATCAAGGCCAAAGGCGCCGGGGATAAAGTCGAAGTCAAAGACATTGCTGAAGTGGTATCAGACTCCATCTCCTAGCATCGAACTGCTGGAGCGCTGCTCCAGCTTCCCCCCTTCCTACCATTCGCTTCTAGTTTGGGATTCTCCGTCAATTTGGGTATACTTAGAACTTAATTGGTACCCTTTATTATTTTCAGGGCGGAGATGTCCATCCCCTATGGGCTGATGCCTGATATCCGAACTATGGAGCGTCCATGAGTTTTCTCAAGGCTATGATCGTTCTCTGGAGTTTTTGCGCTGCCCAAAGCTGGGCTAATATTCATACTCACAAGTTTAGAAACGGCCTAGACCTAGTCATATACCCTTCATCTAAAGTCCCTCTAGTTACGATAGTTCTAGCTGTGAAGGCCGGTGGATTCACTGAAACACCTGAAACCAACGGACTAACTCACCTGTGGGAGCATATGTTTTTCAAAGGCAACCAATCGCTTCCTAATCAAGAAAAGTTCAATCAAAGAGTCCAAGAGCTGGGCATCGTATTTAATGGCGATACCGCAGCTGAAAAAGTACGATACTATTTCACTCTGCCTTCCTCCCATCTCGAAGAAGGCCTTTCGTTCATGTACCACGCTATTGCGAGCCCACTTCTTGAGCAAAAGGAATTAGAGCGCGAACGACAGGTTGTTTTGGATGAATACGATCGCAATGCCTCGCAAACATCTTTTACTATCAATCGTCTTAAAAAAAGAGTCATATACGGATCTCTTCATTATCTCCGCGACCCCCTAGGAGAGCGGGGCATCATTGAAAAAGCGAGTCGCGAACAACTATTAGCGATGAAAGATGAGGTATTTGTTCCAAAGAATGCAGCGATTTTAGTTAGCGGTCATCTGGATCCACAAGCCACCATTAAGGCCGTCGAAGAAATTTTCAAAAAATGGCAAAATCCAAAGGACTGGAAGCCCCCCTCACCACCCAAGTTCCCTGAATTTCCGAAAGACAAACCGACGATCATCGACATCCATCCTCAGGCAAAGACTCCCATGGTCCAGTATGTTTTTCAAGGGCCTAGGGCTCGCATCGATGTTCAAGATACCTACGCTGCAGATGTTCTTATTAGCTTGCTGAACTTGAGGTCCGGAAAATTCTACCAAGAGTTCATCGACTCTGGAATGACAAACTATGCAGCCCTAGGCTATTATACCCAAGCCCAAGCTGGAGAACTAAGCTTAACCTGCACCGCTTCCGTGAAAATGTTTTCAAAAGCCAGAGACGCCTTAATCCAAGCCCCGACCCTGTGGCGAGAGAAAACATTTTTCACCCTAAAAGAGCTTAATACTGTACAGAGAAGCCTGAAGCTTGCGCGGCTATTTGAAGTCAATCGACCATCCGAATATATCAAAAGCCTTGGATTTTGGTGGGCCATCACGGGGATGGAATACTATCAAGACTACCTTTCTAAACTGACTCAAGTAACTCTAGCTGAAGTCAGGAACTTCGTCGATAAGTACCTCTATAAAAAGCCCTTTGTAACAAGCATCTTGCTATCGCCTAAGGATGCAAAAACCCTCAAAATTGAACCTAATAGCCAAGATCTTTTGAAAAAACTAGGAGGATCTTAACATGAAAGCAATCCTTCAATGGCAATGGTCTCTCCTGGTCGCGATGCTATTTTCAAGACCATGCCATGGGGTAATCATAAACCCGGAAATCATAGCTCTCGATAAGAATCTTACGGAAAACTTTTTAGTTAAAGGCACAACAGTCACCAATCGCATAGTTGAAGGCTCTGAGATTGTCACTTTAAAATTCACCTGGCATTACGGTATCAAAGATGAACCTGCTGATCGAAAAGCCATCCCTGGAATTCTATTCAAGACGATTCCTCTTAGCAGCAAGGCTTTCGATAAGATTAAGATATATGAAACATTGGAAAGGTATTCATCACAAATTAGCTGTATGGCTGGGATTGAGTACTCTTCCTGTCAGCTCATGACGGTTAAGGAGTACCTGCCCCAACTACTACCTATTTTTTCTAGTCTCCTTCATCAACCTAGTTTAATCGAACGGGATATTGACCTAGAGAAGAAAAAGGGTGCAGCCACCATCAAAGGACGCTTACAAAAACCATCATTCGCCGCCAACGAATTGGTCAACAAGCTTTTTTATAACAGTAGTCACCCTTTTTGGATTCCCTATCTGGAGCGCCTTGAGCAATTCAAGGAAATCTCTAGCAAGGTCCTCAAGGCTACCTATAAGAAAGTAAAGACATCAGCTGCCAGCATTACGGTAGTTGGCACGATTGATTCGAAGCTACTCAAAGCTATGCTTGCAGAAAACTTTTCTTGGCTGGCTCAAAATAAGAGTAAAAGCCTTCCTGCTAGCCCTCCCCAGAGCCAAAAAAAGATCGGTTTATTAGAGCATCGCGAAATTCCTACGGCATATATCAAAATCAAGTGCCAGATGCCGGGGATTCGTTCAAAGGAATCTGCTGCAGCTAATTTGATGATGAAAATTTTAGACGAGGAGCTAGGCCTTGAAATTCGTACCCGACGATCTTTGTCGTACAGTGTTTACAGCTATATTATCAACCATTCAGTAGGAATTGGCGTCATCGGCGCAAGCACCTCACGGCCTCAAGAAACTCTGAAAGTAGTGCGGCAGGTCATGGACAAGCTCAGGAGAGTAAGAATGAGTGATGATGCAGTAGCCCGCCATAAGGCAGTTTATGCAACACGATACTTTCTAACTTTAGAGGAGCATAGCACACTGGCTTCAGCACTTGAGAAGCATCTTTTTCATTTCGGAGATCCAAAGCACCTTTATGAATCTACGGCAGAAATCGACCAACTCACGGGCCAAGACATTCAAAATGTAGCCCGGAAATATCTAAGAAACTTTAGAGTGGGTGTGGTTTATGACGAAGAAAAATTCAAACCGGAGTGGTTCAGCTACCTTGAGAACTAGTCACCTTGTGGGAGTTCGAAAGGCTTCGAATTCCCAAATAGCAAAGCAACTATTAGGCAAGTCTTTGGATGGCCTCTTTGCAATCATCAGTATCAAAAAGAAAAAACTCGACTTCTTTTGGTAAGGTTCGTCGCGCAAGACCATTGAGGACTTTACCGGGACCTACTTCGACGAAACGAGTCACACCCAAGTCTGCCGCACCAAGCATAATCTGGGTCCATCGCACAGGGCTGTCGATCTGATCGATCAAATGCTGAGCTTTGTAAGCAACGATTTCACCTGAGACATTGGCGAAGATCTCAGATTCCTGTGAGGAGAATTCTGTCTCTAGAAGAAGGGGCTTCATAGCATCTTTCGCCGGACTCATCAGTCGCGAGTGAAAGGGAGCACTGACCGCTAGTTTAACGCATCGCTTTTTAAGTTCAGTCAGCTTCTTTGCTATCCTGTCCACAGCTTCCGTATGACCTGCTACCACAAGTTGTTGAGGGCTATTGTAGTTAACAACTTCTACGATCGAACCTTCTCGTGACATTTCTGCACACAGAGCTTCCAGATCCTCGGCTGACACCTTCATGACAGCGGCCATCGCGCCAACGCCCTGCGGAACGGCTTCTTGCATAGCTTCGCCACGCTTTCGGACAAGCAAGGCAGCTCGCCCTAGTGCCAAGCGACCGGACGCAACCAACGCCGAATACTCGCCAAGACTATGACCGGCAAAATACTCGCTAGAGAATCCACACTCTTGTTGAAGGATCTTCCAAGTGGCTACGCTTGTCGTCAGAATAGCGGGCTGCGTATTTGCCGTCATCTGAAGGTCAGACTCAGGGCCCTCGAAACACAACTTGCGTATCGATAACTTTGCAGCGTCTTCGGCTTCCTCAAAGACTTCCTTTGTATAAGGGAACTCTTGAAGAATGCTTTTGCCCATGCCCACATACTGACTTCCCTGTCCGGGAAACATGGCAAGTGTCTTCATTTAAGCCTCGGCTTCGAAAGACTCTTCAATTCCTAGGTCAGCTTTTGGCTCGATAACCTGCTTTCCTTTGTGGTGTCCACAAGACTCACAAACGCTGTGAGGGTATTTCGTCGCGCCACAGTTACCGCAAACTGACATTCCTGGAGCAGTCAGTGAGTGGTGTGCGCGTCGGGTTCTATTTTTTGATCTGGAAGTACGTTTCTTTGGTACTGGCATGTTGAAAAAACTCCTTTTCCCACCGGCAATAAGGCCACAAATTAGAACATACCCTATTACATGGACTGGATCGAGGCGTCAAGACACGATCCAGAATGCCAATCAATTTTTTCATAATATACTGATTACCCTAGCGAACGTCCTGGATGAAGATCACCAAAGTGCCTCTTTGGATTTTACTACTACCCGTAAGTGTTACCCCGTTTGGTTTGGCTTTCAAGCGTTCGTAGTACGCGCCCTTAAAGAAAACCGCTTCTAGAACACCCCCTTGCCCATCACTAAACTTTAACTGACACTTTAGGCCACATGCTTCCAGCTCGACAGGATTGTAGGTCAAAGGGCCTACGGTCACCACCTGACCAGCCTTACCCATAGCCTTTTTGATCGGACCAATGCCGCGATTTGCTGGTCGAGAAGTGCGACGCACCGCTGCCTGTCGGCTAGGCTCTGTGCGCCTGGTCGCCCTTGGGGCTGGGGTCGGAGGAGGCCTCCTTTCCGCGGGAGCTGTTCGAACTGGCGCAGGTTCGGGCGGCTTCGGTTTCGGCTTGGGCTTCTTTGCTTGCCTTTTCGGCTTAGGCTTGTCCTTCTCCGCCGGAGTTCTCTTTAATTTTGGTTTCTTTTTGACTTGCGAAGGACGTTTACGTACTGACTTTTTCGGCTCGTCGACTTCTTGCTCGACTGCTGATTGATTCGGAGCACTCGGGGTACTAGGGTCGAAGTCCAGGAAGAAAAATAGGCCAAACCCTAAGAAAGCTCCTAGTAAAGCCACCGACAAGCCAGGTATGAATGCCTTGCGCTCTACGAGGCGCTTACTATTCATCACCTGATACATTTCATTGAGGACTTTGCTCGATGGATTGCCTGCTTTTCCAGGGTTTGCCTTGTCTGCGAGGGCTTTCATCCGCTTCCCAGAATACGAGGCAATGAATTGCCTAACCGGCACTTTTTTACCCTGCTCCGACTTCTGCACTTTCACCGAGTTGCTAAGAATTCCGCGGCGATAGAGCGACTGAATTTCCTCGGCACTCACCGGCCCGAGGACTCTTTTTTTGTCGTCAATTAGATAGAATTGCTTGGACTTTTTCTTGTCTGGAGCCAGAGTGCTACTGCGTTTCTTTTTCGATGAATCGGATGGACTTTTTGAGATCTCCCGGGGCACTTCAGTTTGCGGCGCTTCCGTTTTAGGTACCTCTTTTTGAGAAACTGGCTTGGGCTCCTTCACCTCCTCTTTCTGGCGGCTTTCGGTCGCTGGCTTAGGTTGTTGTTTTGGTGCTTGACCGCCCTCCGGTTCCGGTGGAGAAGCTTCAGAGATATCGATCTGAGGTTGGCTTTTTGACTGACTTTGTGAGGGCTCCCCCATCTGCGTGCTTGTTGCCCCACCTGGAGCATGATCAACCCCAGTGTCCTCACGGAAAATTTCATCGACCTCGACAAGCTCCGACTTTATATTGGAGCCTTCAGCCGAAACAAGATCGAACGGGTCTATGGTCCCTTCACGAAGGGCCTTGCGAATATCTTTGGCAGTCTTAAGACCTAAGTCCTTGCCATCCTTGTAAACCCGCCAGCGTTTCACCTAGTAATAATACCTATAGCAGTTCTGTCTTGTTACCTGTTTTGTCTCACCGTCCTATCGGTAACGAGGCTAAGAAATTCAGTATCTTAGGCTTTACCTCCGAAAATCATTGCAAAAGAATATCCGATCTCATTCTATGACGACATTTTGGTATAGAAAGTCATTGCTTAATCTTTTGATTCCCGCTAAAACCCTAGGCGCATAAATTGTGGAGTCATGTGCTCCACGTATGAAATAAGAACCACCTTCCGTCGCCGTTGGCCAATAAAGGTAGAAAACATGAAAGTTTCATTGGAAGACTTACAAGCATCGAGCAAAACCATTGAAATTCAGGGTGATGAAGAATGGTTACAGCCACTTTATAAGTCTTTTGTTGGCAAGCCTGGATCGCAGTTGCTAACAGGAACAATTGAAATAAAGTCTGAAGGTTATGGCTATGCTTCCATCGAAGGAGAGCTTAACTACACCCCCCTCGTGCCATGTAGCCGCTGCGCTGACCCCATTTCATGGCCCCTCAGCAGGAAACTCGAAGCACGCTTCAAGCCTAGCGATGAAATGGCAACAGCGAGTGAAGTCGACCTGATCGCTGAAGATTTTGACTACTACTATGTGGAAGACAACCAGGTTGACATTCAACAAGTGATCATTGACGCGATTATGACTTCGCTTCCTTCTCAACTGGTGCAACGGTCTGACGATGGCAAGAGCTGCCGAGTTTGCGGCAAGGATATCTCGGCTGACGAGGTTTATCGCTCTAAGTCTAAAGAGGACGAAAGCCCGTTCGCAATACTGAAAAATTTAAACCTGCCAAATTAATTTTTCCCTTGTGCTAGAAGGATTTTACCAGTAGTTTGGTCGGAATTCGCGCGACCAAACTGTCGCGTTCTTTAAACCAAACAGAGCGTTGGAACGAAGGTGGGCCTTTAAGGCTTCCATTTCAGAGAATTTTCTGAATTCCAGTGCTCGACGTCAAACCTTCGACAGGAGAGATTATGAGCGTTTCAGTTAATATGAAACAACTACTAGAAGCCGGTGTTCACTATGGTCACCAAACACGTCGCTGGAATCCGAAGATGTCTCAGTACATTTTTGGCGATCGTAACGGTATCCATATCATCGACCTTCAAAAAACAGTCAAGATGTTCCAAAAAGCTTGCGACTTCTTAGAAGGCGTCACAGCTAAAGGTGGTCACGTACTTTTCGTTGGAACAAAGCGTCTCGCTCGTGACCTCGTCAAAGAAGAAGCCTCACGCAGTAGCTCTTACTACATCAACTACCGCTGGCTCGGTGGAACACTCACCAACTTCCAAACGATTCGTCAAAGCATCCATAGACTTCGTAAAATCGAGCGCATGGAACAAGACGGCACCATCAACAAATTCACTAAAAAAGAAGCTCTTGGTCTCCGTCGTGAGCAAGAAAAACTAGAGCAAAACATCGGTGGAATCAAAGATATGCCTGGTGTACCAGCTGCAATCTTCGTTGTTGATGCGCACAAAGAAACCATCGCTATCAAAGAAGCAAAGCGCCTCGGTATCCCTGTAGTTGCGATTACGGATACAAACGCTGATCCAAGCCTCATCGACTACCCAATTCCGGGCAACGATGACAGCATCAAAGCACTTCAACTTTTCGTTGGAACCGCTGCTGAAGCTTGTCTTGCGGGTCGCGCCCAAGCTAAAGACCTTCCTGAAAAAGATGGTAAGGCGAAAGTTTCCTCTGGAACATTCCGCGATGACAAAGGCAACAAGGTCAACGTAGAAAAGAAGTAAGTTAGTAAGGCATGATGACCAGGAAAAAGTCCTGGTCAGCTGTCTGCTTTACCGATAATCTACAACCGCTATATGAAACCAAAGACCACAATACAATTATAAGAAATATGCTGGAGGTTCGATCATGTCAGTGACTGCTGCACAAGTGAAGGAACTACGCCAAAAAACAGGCGTTGGAATGATGGAATGTAAAAAAGCTCTGACTGAAACTGGTGGCGATATCGAAAAAGCCATTTTGTACCTTCGGGAGCGAGGCATGTCACGGGCTGCTAAGAAGGCAGACCGAGTCACTGCTGAAGGCCTTGTAAAGGTTGTTATCAGCGACGATCAGACTGCGGGCAGTGTGGTTGAAGTCAACTGCGAAACTGACTTTGTGAGTAAAAACGAAGACTTCATTAAATTCATTGATCAAGTTGCGAAGCTTGCTCTCGATAATAGCGTAAACGACATCGATCAGCTAAAAGCACTCGACATGGACGGCAAATCAGTTGGCGATACTCTTACCAGCTTGATCGCAACCATCGGTGAAAACCTAAACCTTCGTCGCGTGGCAACTCTAAAAGCTGCCAACGGTGTTGTTTCTGGATACACTCACATGGGTGGTAGAATCGGCACATTGGTTCTTCTAGAAGGCGCTACTGGAGAAGACGTACAAGAAGTAGGTAAAGACCTCGCAATGCATGCTGCCGCTGCTTCTCCTCGTTACTTGAAGAGCGACGATGTAAACCCTGCAGAAGTCGAGCAGGAAAAAGAGCTAGGCAAGAAGAAGCTTCTTGAGCAAGGCAAGCCTGAGAACATGATCGAAAAGATTCTTGTTGGCCAAATTAACAAGTTCTACAAAGAGATCTGTCTTGTTGAGCAGGCCTTCGTTAAAGACCCCAACTATACAGTGAAGAAGTTGGTCGACGAAAAAGGCAAAGGCGCTGAGCTTTCTGCTTATGTCCGCTTCCAACTTGGTGAGGGCATCGAAAAGAAACAAGAAAACTTTGCTGAAGAAGTTGCAGCACAGTTGAAAAGCTAAAAACAGCGACCCTTTAAGGGTCGCTTTTTTTTGGGTAACGATCGATCACAAAGCTCTTGGGTCCAGTAAGAAAAATCTTGCTGGACCCAAGCTTCATCACGCGAGGGTAAGATGGGGAAACCAGTATTTAAGCGGGTCATGTTAAAGCTTTCTGGAGAGATGCTAGGAGGCGAAAAGGGTTTTGGTATCGAAGGTGATGCTCTTTCGTTCATTGCTGGGGAAATCGCCGAAGCGCAAAAGCTTGGGGTAGAGGTTTCAGTGGTGATCGGTGGTGGCAATATTTGGCGTGGCTCAACAGCAGCCGGTTGGGATATGGAAAGAGCCAATGCTGACTACATGGGTATGCTTGCTACGGTAATTAATGGTCTTGCACTTCAAGGTATTCTAGAAACCAAATACAATGTTTACAGCCGGGTCATGACGGCGATTCACATGCAAGAGTTGGCAGAGCCTTACATTCGTCGCAAAGCCACGAAGCATCTCGCCAAGGGTCGGGTGGTGATTTTTGCAGGCGGCACTGGCAATCCATACTTCACAACCGACACAGCGGCTAGTTTGAGAGCCCGTGAAGTCGGCGCCGACGTCATTTTAAAAGCAACAAAAGTGGATGGCATCTACGATCGCGACCCGACAAATGACCCGACTGCGAAAAAGTTTGAAAAACTAACCTATCTCGATGTAATTTCGAAAAAGTTGAAAGTTATGGACGCAACATCCATCACCATGTGTATGGAAGCAGGAATTCCCATTTGCGTCTTTAAGTTGGACCAACCAGGCTGTGTTTCCAATGCGATTACCGGCCAGTCGGAAGGTACATTAGTACAGTAATTAGAAAAGGTGAACTAGATGGACGACGTTGTCAATAAATGTCAAGCAGACATGGAAAAACGCCTTAAGGGCTTTGAAACAGATCTTACTCGCGTACGAACCGGACGCGCATCGATCTCTGTCTTAGATGGAGTCAAAGTAGAATACTATGGCACACCAACCCCTCTCAACCAAGTTGGCACGCTATCGACTCCAGATGCTCGCACGATCGTCATCTCCCCTTTTGAGAAGAACCTGATTCAAGAGATCGAAAAGTCGATTATGAAAGCCGACCTCGGCTTACAGCCCACAAATGACGGGGTTGTCATCCGTATTCCGATTCCTCAGCTCACTGAAGAACGCCGCAAGGATATTGTAAAGCAGCTTAAAAAGATGGCCGAAGATGCCAAGGTATCCATTCGTCATATCCGACGAGATTCGAACGATGCCATCAAAAAGGCTGAAAAAAACAAAGAGCTGACTGAAGACGATAGCAAGCAGTTACAGCAAGATGTTCAAAAGCACACAGACGCTTACATCAAGAAAGTTGATGATCGCTTAGCTGTGAAAGAAAAAGAAGTGATGAAAGTTTAAAGCTCTCGCGATGGAGAGTTTAAAGGAGCCAACTTGCGCTTCTTTATTCTCTCAACGAGAGTCGTGCGATTAAGGCCCAATAGCTTTGCTGCACGGTTCTTGTTGTTACCAGTTCTTTCCAGTGCCTGGAGTATCAGACTGTTTTCAAGTTGCTCGATATATTCGGTAAGATTGATCCCAAGTTCGGGCAAATCCCCCTCGGGAGCTGCCTTATCCACACTTGAAACAGGATCTTGTTGAATCTGGCTCTCAAGAGTTTTGGTAACCTTAGGCTCATCAATTTTACCGTGCCGATATTCAGGAGGCAGGTCGTCGACCGCGATACGCCCCCCTCCTGTAATCACTACCAAACGCTCCACCAAATTTTGCAACTCTCTGACGTTACCTGGCCAACGGTGATTTTGCAGGACTTGATAGACCTCTGGCTGGAAGTAGGCTGGGTTCATGAAATTGTGCTGCTTATTACTCTCTTCCAGAAAGTGATTCAACAGAACGGAAATATCTTCTTTACGCTCGTGAAGCGCTGGGACGCGAACAGGCAGAACATTGAGACGGTAGAATAGATCTAAGCGGAAGTCCTTATCCGCAACAGCCTTTTCCAAATTGACATTGGTTGCTGCAACAACTCTAACATCAGCAAACTTAGTTTCATTGGACCCTATGGGAGAAAATTGCTTTTCTTGCAAGACTCGTAGCAGCTTGGCCTGTAGGCGCCAGGGCATATCACCGATTTCATCTAGGAAAATTGTGCCGCCATGAGCTTCCTCAAAGTAGCCCTTGCGACGAGATTCCGCTCCAGTAAAGGCTCCTTTAACATGGCCAAAAAGCTCTGACTCCAGAAGGTTTTCTGGGATCGCACTACAATTAATCGCAACAAAGCGCCGTGACACGCGCTGAGATAAGCGATGAATCGCTCTGGCAATTAGCTCTTTCCCTGTGCCAGACTCGCCGTTAATAAGAACAGGGCTATCCGAGCGCGCAACTTTCCCGACAGTTTGAAGCACTCGATCCATGGCCTGACTCTGACCTTTTATTTCGCTTAGTGTATGACGAATGTTTTGAAGGCTAGAAGTCAAGGAAGCACTGCTATCACTCGATGAAAGGAAGTGGTGCGCGTTGTTAAATTTCGTCATATCTACACCCATAGAGATGTCCATGCCTCCAAATGTGCATTACCGTTGATAAAACTAAACCAGAATTGGTTGTCTTGGATTCTCTAAATCATCTAACTTTCGTTTTCATGAGGAAGGAGCCTGTGGCCTCTTTGATCTAGTGATGCTCGCTTGAGAATATCAAGTGGCTTACTCTTTAATTCTATCAACCACCTTAACTTGACGCAATAGCAGCACCCCTGTCCCAAACGGGAATTGACAGGAGCTTCATCAAAACCTAGATAAACACTAAATTTTTGCTGCGATTTTATATCAGGGAAAGCATAATGAAACCCTTGTGGATCGATAGGTAGAGCGATGAAAGTAGCATTTGTACATGATTGGTTGGTCACCTATCGCGGGGGTGAGAAAGTCCTAGAGGCGATGCTGGAGCTATTTCCAGATGCGCCAGTTTTTACATTATTCTATGACAAGGATCAGATGCCACCCAGCATCGCAGAACGGACGGTTTACTACCCAAAGTGGTTAAACCGATTTAAGAGGCTCCGAAAGCTATGGCTCCCTCTTTATCCGTCCATAATTGAGTCCTTGCCTTTAGAAGACTATGACCTGATCATCAGCACCTCATCATGTGTTGCCAAAGGCGCAATTCCTGGCCCCCGATCAAAGCATCTCTGCTATATCCATTCCCCGATGCGATATATCTGGGATCAGCGCTCGTACTATTTGAAGCCATTGGCCCGCTTTCCATTTGTTTCGGGGATCATTCACACGCTTAGCACACGGCTGCGCATGTGGGATACCTTATCGAGCCACCGGGTGGATCAATTCATTTCCAATAGCCAATTTGTCAAGGAGCGAGTCCACAAGTACTATGGCCGAGGCTCTGAAGTCATCCCACCACCTGTTGACGTAGAACGCTTTCAAGCCAAAGGCATGGCAGCACCTATCAAAAGCCCCTATTTTCTAGCAGCCGGGGCTTTTGTATCCTATAAAAGGTTCGATCTAGCGATTGAGGCCTGTGAAGCTGCAGGGTTAACTTTGGTTGTTGCTGGCTCTGGCCCCGATGAAGCTCGACTTCGAAAGCTGGCTGGCCCGAATACCAAATTTATGATCAAGCCAGATCAACAAACTTGGCAATCCCTGATGAGTCAGGCAGAAGCCCTGATCTTCCCAGGGATTGAAGATTTTGGGATCGTTGGAATCGAGGCCATTTCAGCTGGAACGCCCCTGATTGCATTTCGCGACGGTGGGGCTTTGGACTTTGTCCAGCCAGGAGTCACGGGCCAATTTTTTGAGCAGCTATCTAAGGAATCGTTGCAACAAACTCTAGAGGCATTTGATCCCAAGCAGTTCGATTCCAAGGCGATGCAAGACTTCGCTAGCGGCTTTACCAAGCAAAAGTTCCAGGAGCGTATCATGTCTCAGATTACTCAACTCACGGGAGCCTCTTCTTGAAGTCTCGTAGTTCATATATTTTCAGTCTATTCTTTATTGGTTTTGACCTTATATCTCTTGTCCTAGCCTGGATTTGTGCGTTTTATATTCGTTTTTACACCGTCTTCGATAGCCCTCTTGGCATTCCAGCTTCGAGTCTATATTTCAAATTGATTCCGTTTATATTGGCCATATGGATATTGGTCACTACTCTAGGCGGCATGTATCGACGTATTGGGCTGCACCAGTCGCGACTCGGTTATTTAGCTGATATGGTCCAAAGCTCAGTGTACTTTGTGCTCGGCCTCATTGCCTTCAACTATTTTTACGAGGAGTATCGTTACTCCCGGTTAACTTTACTTATTTTTAGTCTGGTCTTACCCCTATTTCTGATTATAGGCCGGAAGCAGGCAGCCACCTTAAGTCGCTACTATCGTGTGCGACAACGTAAAAAGAAGGTGCTTCTTCTCGCTTCTGGACGGGGGCTACAGAGCTTCATAAGCAGTGGTCACTTTCGCTATGACTCCGAACTTATTGGGATCATGATCCCCGACCATCCTTCACAGCAGGAAGACCTCGACTTCTGCCAGAAGCATGGCTTTCAAACGTTTCCACCTTGTCGTCATCACTGGGCTGACTTCTTCATGACTCACCCTTGTGAATCTGTAGTCGTTGCTTTACCTCACAGTCAGTATCAATACCTAGAGGACCACTTAGATCAAATTTCCGATCAGGTAGCGGATATAAAGATCATTCCCGATGTGCTGAAGTATACTCGATTCAATACCGGGATCGATATGATGGGTAACACTCCGGTCATACACATCCACGATAGCCCTCTAACAGGCTTTAACTGCCTTGTGAAGCGCACAACGGATATTCTGGGTGCAGCGATTGCTCTTCTCATATTTGCACCTGTGATGGTTGCAATAGCAATCCTAGTGCCCCTAAGTTCCCGCGGGCCAATTCTTTATCGTCAGAAGAGAATGGGGCTCGACGGTCGAACCTTCGACTGCTTAAAATTTCGATCGATGCCAGTTGATGCTGAAGCTCAGACAGGAGCGGTTTGGGCTAAAGCCGGAGACAACCGGGCCACTCCATTTGGCTCTTTTTTGCGACGGACAAGCTTGGATGAATTACCCCAACTCCTGAACGTCATTCGCGGGGACATGAGCTTGGTAGGTCCTCGCCCCGAAAGGCCTATATTCGTGAATGAGTTCCGTAAGGAAGTTCCAGGCTACATGCTACGACACAAGGTTAAGACTGGGATTACCGGCTGGGCTCAAGTCAATGGCTGGCGTGGCAGTACCAGCATCGAAAAGAGAATCGAATGTGATCTCTACTACATTCAGAACTGGTCTTTTTGGTTAGATGTAAAGATTCTATTTATGACTGTGGAAGAAGTACTGATTGGTCGTAACGCCTATTAGAGGCTTCAACGACAAAAAAAGAGGCTTTTGAAGCCTCTTTTTTAATTATTGATATTGTTCGTTAAAGAACTTTCGTGCTCGCCTAAAGTAGTCATCGTAGTCTACCTGAGGCCTTGAGTTATCTGGGATCGAGCGATACATCACGCTGTCCTTCGAAGTATCGTGCCCCATTTGAAAGCCATGTCCCACTTCGTGACAAAACAAATGGTAGAGGTGACGCCATTGGCCAGAAGCCTTTTCATACCGAGAATCCATCTTGCTTCGAAAGTTTTCCAAGTCGAAGTCAATTTCCATAGTATGCATCACTGTTTTTTGTAGCGACGAATTGCTTGGCAAGAGGTCACGACCTTCTTGAGAGGTGATCGTGATCCATTGGCCTAGGCCCAGTTTATTATCTCGTGCCCGAAGTCCACTGATAAAGCGAATATAAGAGTTTGCATCTTCTTGCTCATCAACGATGGTAAGTGCCTCCGCTCCGAAATCGCTGTTGTATTCATCAGCTAGTTCGTAAACAGTTTCTCGGACTTCATCATCATTGGTTTCAATATAGACTCGAAAGTCTTTGATATGAGTGGTGGTATAAGATGAACCGCAAGATGTGAATAATAGGGATAGTAGTCCCATAAAAGGGATCGATGGTAAAAGCTTCATAACAACAACAACCTCAGCAAGTAACAACAGCAAATAACAGCAACAACAACAGAAAGAGTAGGTAGTATCTCCTTGTGGGAGATAGCGCCAATATGAAGCATTAGAGCTTAAATGTCAAGCCAAATTGGTATATTTTTGGAGATTTGTCAAAATTTCCTCTATCCACTTTAAATCATGCAGCTTTTGCGCCGGTCTTAGCAGCCTAATCAAGCTAAAAAGATTACCGCTCCTATGAAACTCTAACCAATAGGCGCTAATTCCCAATACTGTTACAATTCTGAAAAAATTTTAATCGGTTTGATTCTAGAGGTTTAATTGCAATACTTACCTGTCATTCACAGAAAATTCTTCCTTGGATTAAGAATTCCGTGGGTAGGACCGATCTCCTTCCATGTATGAAAGATTAACCTACCGGAGAGATCAGGCTATGAAAGGGAACCCTGAAGATACCTATACCATCACTCTTGATGATGATGTGATGGTCCATCAGATTATCGAAAAGTCTACGAAAATTAAGACGATCGGTATCCAAGACCCGCAGGAGCTGTTAGATCGCTTGGAAGAGCTACAACCTGTTGGAATTTTTATCGATATTCAGCTTGGCTCAACCAAAACAGGCTTGGATGTACTGCCAAATGTCCGAAGTCATTGGCCTTTCTGTCCGATCTTGGTTATCACAGGCACTCCTACTGAGCAGTCTATTAGTAAGGCGCTGAACTCAGGAGCTGATGACTTTGTACGTAAACCCCTTATCCCAGACGAAGTTAACGCCAGACTGAAGCTGAGAATGGCAGATGCTGCCCAGAAAGCGGCTAAGGAAGTTGTCGAGTTCGGTGATATAGTCATCGATTCCGCTCATCGTACCGTTGAAGGACCGTCAGGGAAGCGATTTGCGTCACCAATCGAGATCAACTTACTCGCAACTCTGGCCAACACTGAAGGCTCCATTGTGGAGAAGGATGCTCTCAAGATGCGCTGCTGGGGACAAATTAAAGTGACCGATAATGCGCTGCATCGCAAGCTTCACGCTGTACGGCAGCTACTGAGAGACGTCTCTACGAATGTTGTGATCGAAACCAAATATGGAGTTGGCTTCGCACTTAAGTATAACCCGCCTCTTGAGGCTGCCTCCTAAGGAGCTTTTATGAGTGTAGCAGTCCGTAAAGAACAGTTTGAAGACCATCCCATCTTGGATGCAGCAAAGCTCCAATCCATCAAAGATCTAGCAGACGGCGATGACGAGTTTTTTTCTGAACTTACCGATCTATTTTTCGAGCGCGCGCCGCTCCTCCTTGGTGAAATGCAATCCTCATTGAGTGAAGCTGACGCCGGAAAATTCGAGCGTTCATCCCATGCACTCAAAGGGACTTCTGGTAATCTTGGAGCTATGAAAATGATGAAAATCTGTGAAGAGCTTGAAACCATGGGGCGCAACAATAGCCTTGATGGAGCACAAGACTTACTCGACGAACTTCAACAGATCTACCCTCTTACTGAAAAAGAACTCAAAGACCACTGGCTTTAAGCCAAACATTCCTTTCACAGCTAATTCAAGCATCAACCGGATTGTTGGTGCTTTTTTTTTCTCTGTTTTCTATGATGCCACCAAAGTGGCTGACCAAATCGTACAGTCACTTTTCTAAAAAATTTTGACCCATACAACGAATGCACACTGAATAAATATAGGGTTCTGCCGTATGACAACACCACAATCCTTTCACCTAAAGAAACCCAAAGATCATAGCTCCATTCCTATCGTAATCAGTGCCCCTCACGTAGGGCTGGATTTCCCTGATGAATTAAAAGACTACTTCCCCCACGAGATTATCAATCAACCCGATGATACTGATTGGTATGTGGATAGACTCTACGAGTTCGCTCCTCAACTAGGGATTACGGTCATTAGTGCCAAATACTCTCGTTATGTCATTGACCTCAATCGTAGCCCCGAAGGTAAAAGTCTCTATAACGACGGCCGAACGGAAACTAGCCTAGTGCCAGTCAAAGACTTCTCAGGAACATCGCTCTACTCCCACTCAAATAACGAACCTGACAATGATGAAATTCAACGTCGCTTGAATCTGTACTACCAACCCTACCATCAAGAACTTGCATCAATACTGGGCGAGAAAAAAGAACGCTTTGGCAAGGTTCTACTCTACGAAGCTCACTCTATTCGCCGACATGTGCCGCTCATTAGAACCCGACCATTTCCAGATTTGATTCTTGGTGACAACCAAGGATCGAGCTGTGATCGTCTGATCAGTCAATGCTTTAAGGATAGCTTGGAAACATCCCCCTACCACTTAAGCTACAATGATCCATTTCAAGGAGGCTTCCTTACTAGAAATTGGGGCAAGCCAGACCAGAACTTTCATAGCATCCAGATGGAGATATCACAGGATCTATATCTGGATGAATCAAACTACTTATGGCAAGATCCTAAAGCTAATAAACTTAGTGAAACGCTTCAAAAAGCCTTTGAAAACTTAATCAAACGGTGGTGCTAGACATGACTAAGATCCGTATAGAAAAACTCTACTGGCAGGGTCAATGGTACAATCATCCCACAGTCACACTAGATTCTAAGGGCGTCATCACATCCTTCGACAAGAAAAGTTCAAGCGTCGTTGATGAAGAGTGGCTAGGCTATATGAT
The DNA here is from genome assembly GCF_900177345.1 of Pseudobacteriovorax antillogorgiicola. Lineage (NCBI taxonomy): Bacteria > Pseudomonadati > Bdellovibrionota > Oligoflexia > Oligoflexales > Pseudobacteriovoracaceae > Pseudobacteriovorax > Pseudobacteriovorax antillogorgiicola. The sequence continues at coordinate 106,923 of NZ_FWZT01000014.1, read as the reverse complement.
TCCGGGTATCTGTAATGCTCATTCCCATAGTTTCCAATATGCTATGGCTGGACTAGCTGAAAAATCAATTCCTGGAAAAAGCAATGATAACTTTTGGGCATGGCGCGACTCCATGTACCGACTCGCTAATGCCCTAGACCCTGAATCCGTAACTGCTATAGGGCGTGCCGTCTTTAGTGCTATGCTCGAAGCCGGCTACACCTCGGTTGTAGAGTTTCATTATGTTCACCACCAAGCTGATGGCAATTCATATCAACGAAAACATGAGCTAGGGCTTTGCCTTGCAGAAGCAGCTACAGATGTTGGAATTGATTTGATCCTAGTGCCAGTTTATTACAATCAAGGGGGCCTAGGAAAGCCTGTATCGCAGTCTCAACGTCGGTTCTATTTTGATTCCGTAGAGTCTTACCATGACTTACTGGATCAATTAAACCGTGACCTTCCTCAAGGTGTCAGCCTCGGACAAGGTGTTCATTCGGTGAGAGCGGCACTACCTGAGGATATACTGAGTATCTTAACCGGCGCTCCCCACTGCCAAGGACCTCGACACTTACACATTGCTGAACAAATGGTAGAAGTGAACGAGTTTCAAAGCTTAGTTGGGAAGAGGCCAGTGGAATGGCTGCTAGAGCATACGTCAAATGAAAAGTTGAGTCTCGTGCACGCAACCCACCTCACAAGAGAGGAAACCCGTGAGCTTGCCCTCTCATCTCATTGTGTTGTGATTTGTCCCACAACTGAGGCCAATCTTGGTGATGGAATTTTTCCGCTAGATTCTTTCATCAGCTCAGAGGGGCAATGGGCTATCGGTTCCGATTCCCATATTCAAGTATCTCCTTTCCGAGAGCTTGAGTCCGTTGACTATCACCTCCGCCTTACTAAAGAGCTTCGAAATCCGCTTCTCTTCGATCAGCATCAAAATAGTGGTAAGTTGCTATTTGATAGGGCACTCGAAGGTTCTGAAATCGCAGGCTCGATTCAGGGTCAGTTCGAAATTGGCCAACGCTTCAACGGCATCGTTCTAGATGCTAGTCATCCTGTACTCGTGGGCAAACCCGATGATGACCTGCTATCGGCGATAATTTTTGGTCATGATTCAAGAATGATCAAGCGAGTCGTCATGAACGGCCAAGTACTCGTAGAGAGTGGTATGCACAAGAAGCAGGATTCTATACGCCAACAGTATCGTGAAACAATGGCACGCATTCAGACTCATTTTACTTAACAATAGCTTTCACAGCCGCCTTTGAGTTTCTCAGTCGATCACGAAAATTGGAGCGCAGTTGCACCATCGATTGAAGGCTTTGCTTATTACGGCCTTGAAGAAAAAACCCAGAGGGCGCCTTCATCTTGCCATCGATGGACGCTGAGTCAAAGTCCATCTCGGTGACAAACTTTTCGATCTTTTGATCTTCTTTGTCTTGGGCAAGGCCTTCTGCCGCGAAGAAGATGCTAAGTAATATCAGAGTTTGTTTCATTCTATTAACGCCTTTTCAAGTGATTCAATATCGTCTCCACTATATGCGGGAGGCTTCGGTTCTTCTTTTTTCTTCTCTTGTTTGGGGGTAGCGTTAACTTTTGGCCTTGAGGCTTGAGATGGAGGATTGGCCTCCTTCTGGATAGCAGGCCTCTTTGCTTTAGGTCTCTCTACTTCTTTTAGGACATCTTCATCTTCCGACAAGGCCGCGTTTTTCGTCATAGGTTGATCCAACTGAGCACTCATTTCTTGGATCTCAGAGTCTGACACTGTTTCTCCCATCATATCTTTTTTAGCTCGGAGTCTCTCGATCATAGCAAATACTTCCTTGTTGTCTTGGCGCTTGGCATAGTTCGAGGAAAGGTAGCTCTTCAAATGTGAAAGTGAATCATCATAGTCCTTTTGCTTTTCCGCTAAAACAGCAAGGTTGTATGTGGCTAAAGCATTGCCAGGATCAACATCCAGTACATCTTTGTATAAGTCTGAAGCTTGTTCGTACTGCCCCCGTGATGCCTTTATGATTCCTAGATGAAGTTTGGCATCAACATGATCAGGCATTGACTTTAGGACTCTCTCAAACTGTACTGAGGCCGCATCCACCTGCCTGTAGTAAACATAGAGCACACCTAGATTCATTCTAGTTGCAATATCTCCTGGATTGTATTTAAGCGATTGCTTGAAAAAGTTCATGGCGTAGGCTGGCCGATCGTTTTTGAGAGCCACCAAAGCCTTCAGATTCAAGGCTGTACTATTCTTTTCTGCAGCCCGGCCCATGCTATTGAGGATAATTTCAGTCATATCCGTGTAGCCTCTGCGATAGTAGATTTGAGCCAGGATGAGCTTCGCATCTTGGTTCTTCAAATCTCTTCGAAGTGCTCGGCGACAGAAGTCTTCAGCTTTTTTGTAGTTACCTTGGGCAAGATAGACTTGTGACAAATTGAGTAAGGACTTCACATCCTTAATATTCTCTTTGAGACTTGTTTTTAGATTTGAACGAACATCATTCAGAATTCCGTTCTTATGGAGAGCATAGACCGCACTGCCATCATCTGATTGACTTTGAACCTCTACCTGCTTGCGAGACTTATCGACATTCGCAATATAGCTCGTCGTTTGACAGGAGGAGGCCAGCACTCCCAAGCCAAGTATGCATATGGACTTCAATAACTTCATTACACCCTCCCTAATTTCCTAACTGAGCCACTTCTTCTTGCCAGAGAAGCTGGTGGGACAGATAGCTTGCTTCGACGTTTCGCTCGTTAACTAAGGGGTACTTTTCTTCGTTGATGATGGACATCTTTGCTCGGGCAAGACGAGTCCAGTTTGTAAATGTCTGAACTTCTTTCGACCTAACATAAGACATCTCATAGTATTTCTCGGCTTCCTCTTTCAAGGGAAATGCGACTTTTTCGATGGAGGATCGATACTGGTCAATTTCGAGTTGGCTGGCCCCTTTGGGTGCTGGTGCCGACAACAGCTCATCTGCGAAATTTTCATGCATCTCTGCAACTCGATACAGGGATGCTACAGTGTATTCACCGCTGGCTAGATCAATAACTTTCTGATACTGGGACACAATCGATTTCAAACGATTCTGCTTGAACTTTACATCCCTTTCTATTTTCTTCGCGCTGCTAATTCCCATAGCCTGGAATTTTGTAAAATCCCGATTGAGATCATTGAACATTGCTCGGGCTATGATTCGCCTAGCATCAAATGCCGGTGGTGAGTCTTTTTGTATCAGCTTATCGTACAGTTTTGCAAAGAGCTTCATACCGCCAGGCCGATTGCCATGGTTGTATTGAATCTCTGCTGACCGTGCCATGGAATGAACGTAGGTCTCTGAATTTACATCATGCTGCCATGCATGTTTCTGAAAATAACGAACTGCTTGATTGTAATTTTTCTCTTTTTCGTAGAGATCCGCTATTTCGTAGAGAGCATCCCGGGCTAACTTATCCTTGGGATAAAACTTAATGTATCGTTTGTAAAGGCTTATAGCTTCTTGATTCTGTTTTAAACCTTTATTCAATGTAGCTGCATTATAAAGTGTCACTCTTGACTCTTTGTCTTTTGGATAAGACTTAGCAAACTTCTCGAAGTATATCGCTGCATCTTTAAAATCGGCTAAGGCTTCATGGGACTGAGCAATATCCAAGACTGTAGTTTTCACATGCTTCGATCGCGGATAGGCCTGTAGAAGCTTCTTACCCTTACTGATGGCATCCTCTACCTTACCATCTTTGTAGTAATTGAGTGTTGCGTTATATAGCGCATCATCGGCATTTTTTGCTTTAGGAAATTCCTCTTGATAAGCCACAAAGGCTTTCGCCGAGTCTGAGAACTTTCTCTGCTTGCTATAGCGCACGGCCTGCCCAAAGAGGCTATCACGAAGAGTTCGCTGTAAATCAATCCGCAACTTGGAATTGATAATATTTTTATTTGCCAGAAACTCTCGACAAACTGCAATCAGTTCATCCCACTGCTTCTTCTCTGTATAGTATCCTAAGATCATCTTAACAGAGGACTTCCCTTGTTTCGTTTTAGGTATATCTTTGACAATCGATTCAAAGCGACCGAGTGAGTCCTTGTAATGACCATATTCAAATAGTGTGAAGGCAGCAGTATATCTCATCGGGTGACCTTGTTTATCCCCCGGAAGGAGTTTCACGAAGTTGTCGAGCATCTTGATGTACTTTACTTTTACCTTGGGAACTCCCATTGGCTTATTCACTTGGCCTAGAGGTGGTAGCTTTGCATATTTCTGCTTATCATCAATCTTCTTCATTGCCGCAACTGCAGACACGGCTGATTTATGTCTATACTTACCATCTTCTTGAGATACTATGTAATATTCATCGGCAGCCTTATCAAAGTTGCCAAAGTGAAAGTGAATTTCTGCCAGATAATAGCGTAGTTCGTAGGCTTCATCAGCCTTCGGAAAACTATTTAGATAGAGATTGTAAAGTGCCAGAGCTGCGATTAGATATGGCTTTTTATCGCCTTTCATACCTTTATTGTGATAGAGCGTCCCGTATCGATGAATGTTCTTTTTAGTCTTCTCTTCTGCTTTCTTAACAGCTTCCTTATCTTGTTGGTTTGCTCTAGTCCAAACACTATCCTTAACATAAAGGTTCTCCATAGCTTCAAGATTTCTAACAACGTCTTTTAGATTGCCACGGCTATCGTGTATGGCGACCAAGGTAAGATAGATCTCAGGATTCCGTTCACGTGTTGGAGCCTCCCGTAGAAGTCGATTAAAAATCTTGATGGCTTTGTCTGCCTCGCCATTTTCAACATAAAGATTTCCCATACGCTCCAGCATGTCGTAAAATGCTTTGTTCTCACCAATTTTCTTAAAGTAATTTAATGCCTGATTGGTCCTTTGGTTCTCTGCGAATACCATAATGAGATCGTTGATAGCCTCTTGCTTGAGATCAAAGCCCCCTACTTTCCCCTTATCTCTCTCTGAGAGCTTTACAACAAGCATAAAAGCAGCAATCGCTTTATCAACAGCTTTTCTCTTGTTATCCATTCCTGTTGATTGATTGAAAAACGTCCAACCAAGCTTATAAACACCATAGGTATAAACCCTAGAATTTTTGTACTTCAGTACTGACTGATAGTATTTTTGTGCAAGGTTGAAATTCTGCTTGTAAAAGTAGTGTTCCCCTAATGCAAGATAGGCTTCTGGAAGATACTGTGAGTTAGGGTATTTTTGAATCAACTGCTTAAAGAAGAGCATCGAATTATCGTTTTCAAGTCGCAGGAGTGTTTTCGCTAATGAAAACATGGCAGCATCACTGCGTGGGTGGCGTGGATAGTCAGCGATCAATTTTCTGAAAGCTTCAACCGCCTTATAGAGCATAGCTTTTGATCGTTTGTAGGTAAGCTTGGGCTCTCGGCCCTTTTTAGTCTTCATCCATCGGTCATGTTTACGCTCGTACTCCCGGATCTCTAACTCGCGGATGTAGTCGTGACGCTCTGAATAGAGTTCGCCAAGGCGCAAGAAAAGCTCAAATTTCTGCTCATCTCTCATCTTGGCCTTTGTCAAATTCTTGATGGATTCGATAGTTTTAAGCCGCAAGTCATCAGCTTTTTGCAACGCCTCATCAGCGGCGTTCTTAGTATTGCCCGTCGCTAAGTATTTATCTAACTGCTCAGCATCAGGAGCCTTCCGATTCTTTTTGTTAGTTTTCCCATGAAGAACAGGAGTGCAAGTCAGGAGTGCGATAAGGAAAACAATTGATTTTCTTTTGAGCAACAACATTTACTTTTGATTCCTTCCTCAATTACATAAAGGATCGACATCGATGATTTGATAACCTACTTCGTCCCACCAGTACTCAAACTTATCATCCATCCAAGACTGGGTCTTTTCACTCCAGGTTTTCATCTTTCGAATATCGGCCACATTACGGACCTTATTGTCCGCATGTAACTCACGACCAAGTAGGTGTTCTTTTTGCCCCATAAGCAGCTCCAAATATAGGAACTGGGCTTGTGTATAAAGTTCAGCAAAGTGCTCATCGAGATAGCGAAGTTCTTTCAAATAGATACCGCCTAACTCATTGCGAATATTTAAGGCCAGATCTTCTAAACGACCAGTAAGTACAGAGGTTCCTTTTTGCATTCCAAAAACGCCCTTGGTGTTCACTCGATTAAGTTCTTCAAGAACACTAGCATACTGATTACGAATCAATAGCATCGCGTCTCGTTCTGCGGCCGTCTTAAGAACCTGTCTTGAAATTCCTAGGGAAGCACTTGAAACATCACTGATCAGATTTTCAAATACTTGGTAGGTCGTTTCAGGAGTTAGCTTTTGCCTTTCAAGAAATGACTTTAGGCCATCGACCGCTTCTGCATGCTGCTCAGCAAAATCAGCAAGGGCATTGCGGGCTTCATCATAGCGACACATCCAAAAGTAGACCATAGACTCTAGAATCTTACTTTCTGGGTTGTAGACACTTCTAAAGTAGGGGGAATGGGCGCCGTATAGCGAACCTAGCGCGTGCTTGGGTCGGCCGGACATGAACAGTGCCCAAGACTGCTCGAACAAGGAGTCGTAAAACAGAAGTGATGTCTTCGGAATTTTGCGATAGTGATAAGCCGAGCGAATAAACTTCTTTTGCTCATAATACATTCTGGCCAGAGCCATGTGAGCATAGTTAATCATGGTCTGCTTTTTTTCATCGGACAAGCTAGATACTTTCTGTGATGCGCTGCTGAGAATCGCCTTCAAACGAGCCTCGGCATCAGTATAAGCCCCATGTTCAATATTGATAATCGCAATCTGATACTGCGCAGGAAGGTAGAATCGATCCTGCATCTTAAGTTTCCGAAAGTATTCCCGAGCTAACATCACCTTATCTTTGTTCAGAAGGGCAGAGGCAACATAGTAATTCCAATCGTTTTCGAAGAACCTAGGATTTTCGTTCATTGCCATGTACTTCAGCGCAAGGCGATCCAGTACGTATTCAATAGGCTCATCCTCACTAGCTTTCGCGAGAATTTTCCAGGTGGTGGTATTAACCTTGTCGAGTGGCTTGTTGCTGATAATGATGCTCTCTGATGAGTAAAGGGAGGCCAAAATTGGATAGCCATTATTAGCGAGAAGCTGAGCTTGAACCGCTTTCACTCTACTGATCGCTGCAGGTGACATCTTACTGTAGTTTTTTGCCATTCGATTCAATAGGACCCAGGTTTTCTTTCCTGAGTTTTCGCCACGACGATACGCTTGAATCGTATCTTCAACCTTGTCATCAAACGAATTCTGACGCTGCTTTTTTTTGGCGAACACAGAACTCGTATTGAGCCCCGAAAGACCAATGACAAGCAGAATATAAAGTAACCTTAGACACATAGGTAACCTCTAAAAAAGAAAGTAGCTCATTCCTAAATCGATACTGTAGGCGTGTCGCGTATAGTCTTCGTCTGAGCGAGTTTCCTGATAGATGCGATCCCGAACTTCGAAGCGGAATGAGATACTTTTCTTCCAATAAAATCTTTGTCCAGCAGCCCACGAGAAGCTATTAAGCTCTCCCTGATCAGTATCAACTTTTGAAACTCCTGCTGCCATGTATAGGTCGGAATATATGATAACTGAGTCGATCAAGTTGAGCTTGCCGTAGAATGGCGCCACAATCACATTAACATCTTGACTACCATGAATCCTGTTGATTTCCGGATCAGGGCTGACGACATCTGTGGTACCGATTTTCTGATACTTTAGCTGGTTCAAGGCCTTGCGATCATCGGAATCTGAAACGCTGGTTTGAATCGCTTGGAGTTCGAAGCCAAGCCACTCATTGATGAACATCGAGGTTCGATACCCCCATAGAATGGTGTCGGTATACGCTTCGTTCACAAAGGATCCTGCCGAAAAACCAACTTCAGGACGAAAAGACTTCAAAAAATATCGATTCTGAAGAATACTCACGGGATTGGTGACCTTTTCCCCACGAATTTCGTCTGGCTTGAGATCGAGAGCCATTAAGGGCTGGGGAGAGACAAGCCATCCACCTAGGAGAATGGTAAAGGAGCCAAGCAATTTGCTTACGAGTTTCATATTCTTTCCTCTAATACTGAATCACACCTTCCTATTGAGTCGTCGGTTCGACCCACAGGCTTGGATAAGCGATCCTCGGGACTTAGAACTAAAACACTGTTATAATTGGTTTCTTTTGAGAGATTCAGACTTCAATAAAATAGCTTACTTTTTTACGCTATCGAAAGAGATCTGATTTCATGCTGCTCAAAGTCTATCACTTAGCTTTGGTCACAACAGTGCATTTGCTGCCCAGCGTCACTCAATGAAGTGCTTGGGAACCTGATTGACAAGTGGATGAGACTATAGAAAAGAGTTGGAACCAAGGTAGGTAGCTCAGGTGCTTAAGAGCTTGCAAAGCACCCTTGAAAGCCAAACTAAGACTGTACAGATCTACGGTTTAGCTCCTGCTGAATAAGACTAAGTTCTCGCCCCGACTGTCCTTGAATCGAACTGTTTTCTTCAGCTCGACGGGATAGATAAGGTAGTAGCTCTTCTAAACGACCATAAGGCACATATTTACAAACGTTATAACCGTTCTTTGCCAATTGATAGCTAAGATTATCACTCATTCCCAAAAGCTGGGCGTAGTATACTCGGGGGTCATGATTGGCAACCCCAAACTCGTGCATGAGAGACATGAGTAGCTTGGTTGACTTTTCATTATGAGTGCCAGCAACGAGAGAAATAATTTGGATATTTTCAATACAAAATCTAATAGCAAGATTGTAATCCTGATCAGTCGCCTCTTTACTTGCATGAATCGGATTTGCAACGCGAAGATCCTTGGCATGACTAGCTTCTTTCTCAAGATAGGCACCTCGGACAAGCTTCACTCCCAGATGATAACCATAGGCAGATGCATCGCCGTAGCAAGATTTTAGAAAGTCTAGTCTATCCTTCCTATAGAGTTGGATCGTATTGTAAACGATGGGCCGTTCTTTATTAAACTTCACCATCATATCTCTTACAAGCTGGTCTACAGAGTCTTGGATCCAGCTTTCTTCTGCATCAACCAAGACGCGAACGTTGTGTTGAAAGGCATACTCGCAGATCTCTTCGAATCGCCTTGCAACAACCTTAAACTCCTCTTTCTCAGCATCGCTGAGTTCAAGCTTACGGTCACGCTTTTCGAGCAAATTAATCCGACCTAAGCCAGTAGGTTTGAAGACTGCAAAGGGAACATCGCGCTCCATTTGGGCCAATTCGATAGTATGCTTGACCTCTTGCTTCACGCGCTCAAAGTCTTCCTCATTGCGACAAGCTTCGGTAGCGAAGTCTAGTATTGTTCCAATACCTGAGTGAGCAAGATTCTGAATCGTGGAGCGGCACTCTTCAATATCCTCACCGCCACAAAACTGACCAAACATGGTATTCTTAACCAATCGTCGAATGGGAAGCCGGAGCTTTAAGGAGAGACCAGCAAGAATTGGCCCTAGCTTTACCAGGCTAGGATAGCTTAACATCTTGAAAAGCAGAAACGCCTTGCGGAGTTCACTGTCCTCAAGGTGAGCAAATGCCACCTGGGTATCAGAAAAATCTACATTTTTCATAGGCTTGATCTTCAAATTTGGCCCCTTCGCCATTTAGTTCCCCCCAATCGATAATCGAGAGCCTAGTGGATAGCAGATTTTCAGAAAAAAAGCTCCTTTTTGGAGCTTTGTTACTTTCTGAATCATTCTTTTTTTACAAGACTGCCAAGAAGGGCGTCACCTAGACCTTATCGTTGCTATCTTCTGCAATCTTATTGAATATATCCAATATGTTAAGTGGCAGCGGGAATATAATCGTCTTGGTATTATTATCCGAAATGTCAGCGATCGTTTGCAAATATCTAAGCTGAATTGACGCCGGGTTCTCAGTTAGGGTATCCGCAGCTTCTCTGAGTTGTCGTGCTGCTTGAAGTTCCCCTTCCGCAGCGATTACCTTTGCGCGCCTCTCTCGCTCCGCCTCCGCTTGCTTTGCCATCGCTCTTTGCTGATCAGGTGGGAGATCCACATGCTTGATTTCCACCGCCACGACTTTAATCCCCCAAGGATCAGTATTCTGATCCAAAATTGTTTGTAGCTGGGAATTGATTTTCTCTCGATTCATTAGAAGTTCGTCAAGCGAGTGCTCACCAAGCGCTGAACGGAGATGCGTTTGGGCAAGTTGCGCTGTGGCATACAGATAATTCTCGACGTTAAGGACAGCTTTCATGGAGTCGATGACCTTGAAATACAAGACCGCATTCACTTTTAGAGAAATGTTGTCTTGGGTGATTACATCTTGAGGATCGATATCCATGGTTACTGTTCGGATGGAGACCTTGGCTTCAACCCTATCGACACCGGGAATAAGAAAGATAATTCCTGGACCCTTGGGTTCAGGAAGGGCTCTACCAAAGCGAAAGACAATAGCTCGTTCGTATTCCGAAATTATCCTCACCATAGAGAACAAAATCAACAGGACTAGCATTACCAGAATAATCAGACCGATACCCATAAAAATCTCCTTACACCTTCAATAGAGTTTCACCTATCTCTACCTCAATATTTTTCTTGCACTGTATTGAGCTAGTACGTCACTTAAAAAAACTCTGGACGATACTTTGCAGTGGCTACTCTAGACCTTAGCTTTGACGATCAGCCTAAGCCCATTTCTTGAGTCCACCACAACTTCTTGACCTTTGCTAAAACTCTCTTGGTTCATTGATTGCGCCGACCAAATTTCTCCTTCTAGCCGAACCTGTCCTTGACCTTCGACAAAATCATTTAGAACTAGACCTTGTTTACCAACAATGCCTTCGGCGCCGGAGGTCACTTTAGACTTTTCAACCTTGTAAACGAGCCAAGCCACCGCTGCCCCAAAGCCTGCGATCGCCAATGCGCCCGGCACGATGGTAAACCAAGAAATTCTAAGCCCTAACTCGTTGCTGGAATCTACCAACAGTACTGAACCAATGACAAAGGCGATAAAGCCACCAATTCCTAGGATTCCGAATGACGGGATAAAAACTTCCGCTATCATAAAAGCTATGCTGGCTAAAATTAGAATCATGGCACCGAAATTAATCGGCAGAACCGAAGTTGATATAAGAGCAATGATGATACAGATGCCACCGATAACACCAGGAACCATGGAACCAGGATGGGTAAGTTCGAAGCCGATCCCAATAATTCCCGCTACAAAGAGCAGATAGAAAACATTGGGGTTAGAGAGTATTTCGAGAAACTCTTGGCGAAGGTTTTTCTCGTATCGGACGACATCCACACTTGCTGTTTCAAGAGTGACTTGCTTTTCGTCCCTTACGGTAACCACCTTGCCATCCATAGTCTTAAAAAGACTTTGCAAGCTGGGCTCCACAAAGTCGATGACCTTATTTTCTAGGGCTTCCTCCGCCGTAATCGAAAGAGAGTTTTCTACAAACGAAATCGCCATCTCTTTGTTACGCCCCCTCAAATCTGCAATCGACTCCATGAAAGCGATGGTATCATTTTCTATTTTCTTGGCAGCCTCGCCTTCCTCTATATCTTGCCCAGAAGCCTGAATCGGATGGGCTGCACCAATATTAGTTCCCGGTGCCATAGCTGCGACATGACCGCTGAGGGTGATGAAAGCTCCAGCACTTCCTGCGTGGGCTCCTGATGGCCCAACCCAAACAACCACAGGGAACGGGGCTGATAAGATTCGCTTGACCATGGTCCGCGTTGCTTGTAGGGCGCCTCCGGGCGTGTCCAGCGTAATCACAAGCCCAGACAAACCGTCCTGCGTCACCTGTTCGAAGGCTGCCATAAGAATGTCGTCTGAAGCGGCCCCAATGATCCCAATTTCGACTTCAAGCCAAGCTGAATTGAGCTTTTGGTAGCTTCGATCCTCGCCGGTCAAGTCAGAAGAATTGAGGATAGCACCCATGAGGCACATCAGGAACAACCAAGCTTTCATGTCCGCCCCTTAATCAAGTTAGCAACCTCAGTATCATTGCTGAAACCTCCAGAGTTTGCAATGTCCAATGTTTGGTCAAACGTCTAGCGCATCATTGAGATCAATTTTGTAAGGCACTAAAATTATTTTGGTAATCTGAAGTCAAAAGCGGAACGAGCATTGCTTTGAGGCAACAGCGAACGAAGTGCTGTCTCCCTGTTCTTGTATCTGCTGTCGTCTGAAAGGTTCCAAAGTATGCTACGCGTTATGATCTTTTCCTTTGCTATGCTTTACTCGTCGATCTCCATCGCCCTCACCATGGCCCCAGCCAACCCGGATGGGTCTGCGCTACCAAAGGAGTGCCAACTTTCCCTTTCCACTGTTGGGAATAGCTATGAAATATTACACCCTCAATGCCCGCAGCACGAGATTGACCGCGAGGGTCAAAAGTTTATGTTCGCTGATACCTTTCCTGTAAGTGGCTCCCTATCCAGGCGAGTACACTTTTGGCGTAAGATATACCAATCGTACTCCATCCGAGATTATGTAATTCACTCCAAGGAGTACCCGGAATTAGCTATAGAAGTTGTACGTTTAGACGATTTGATTGATGAGCGGGTCAAACCAAGAAGAACCCTTCGTTATCGAATCAGGCTGGCAAAAGCCAATTTCTTAGCATTGGCAAAGAATAAGGGAGTTCCGAAAACTCAGGAGCAAGAACGGCTATTAAACTTGTCTGAGCACATCACAGATAAGAATAAGTATAAAACAATAGCTCATTCTCTCAGGGCACAACGAGGGCAAAAGGAGTTCTTCCTCCGTGGCGTTGCAGCTGCCCATCGCTACCTACCACATATACTCCCACACTTTGAAGAGCTTGGAATTCCATCTGAACTGGCATACATCGCATTTGTCGAGTCATCGTTCAATCTTAAGGCCGTTTCTAAGGTAGGTGCTTCCGGCGTATATCAAATCATGCCATTTATAGCACGAAAGAAAATGATTCTTAATCAGAGTATTGATGAACGCCGTGACCCAATTAAATCAGGGAGAATTGCAGCATGGCTGTTTCATGACAATCTACGCCTAACAGGAAATTGGCCCTTGGCTGTAACCGCCTACAACCACGGTCCCTTTGGCATCCGCAGAGCTATAAGGCGAGTCGGTAGTGATCGACTTGAAGATCTCATCTCATCCTACTCCAAGAAGCGCTTTGGATTCGCATCGAAGAACTTCTATGCTGAGTTTATAGCCGCAGCGATGGTCGCCAAGCCTCTGGTAGAAGGCTACAGAGCGGAAGATCATGCCACTCCCCTAAGTTTCAGAGAGCTTACCCTTGAAAGGAGTACAAACATAGGTTCGGTACTAAAAACCTATAACATCGATCGCGAGACTTTGGCGGAACTTAATCCTGATATTCTACCAAGAGCTATAAGATCTTCTAAAACAAAGCTGCCCAAAGGCTTTATTCTGAAGCTTCCTCCTGAAGAACCTAGTCCCCTGAGTTAAGGCCTCGGTAAAAGCTACCTAGTCATATCATGATAAGCTTTTTATGAAGACTAGTATATTGCCTCCAAAAGGTTTTTCTCATGGATCTAGCTACCATACTCGGAGCTGTCATTGGAACCATAACGGTCATGGTCGTTATGATTCTATCTGGAAGCCTCCTAATGTATTGGGACTTCATGAGTCTTCTTATTGTCCTTGGAGGGGCAGCGGCCGCTACCATGATGAGATGGCCATTGAATGTGTTCCTTGGCGGTGTGAAAGTCGGAATGGGTGCTTTATTCAACAATGTTGAATCATCCGAAGAGCTCATCGATAAGATCATCGACTTAGCAAACAAGGCCCGTAAAGAGTCAATTCTTTCCTTAGAAAAAGAAGTTATCGAAAATCCACTTCTCGCCAAGGGAGTTCGACTTGCAGTTGATGGGGCGGCTCCAGAAATCATCGATGAAATTCTTTCAGATGATATGCGGGTTATGAAGAAAAATCTAGCCGACGGAGCGGCAATTTATGATGACATGGGAGAGTCGTGCCCTGCGTTTGGTATGATCGGTACCGTGATTGGTTTGATCGTGATCATGGCGAACCTCGCCGACCCGTCCAAAATCGGGCCAGGCCTTGCCGTAGCTCTTGTGACTACCCTGTATGGTGCAATGATGGCGAACATGTTTTTTATACCGATAGCCAAAAAACTCAAGTATCGAAGCCGTGAGCATCTTACCAATTGTCTCATCATAAAAACTGGGGTCCTCGGAATCTTAAACGGCATCAATCCAAAGCTGATTCAACAGCGCCTTGAGACATACTTGGGCAAGGAATCTAGTGGTGAAGAATGAAAGGCGTAACATGCCGTTTTTCGTCATTTGTAGCCTTGCGATTTTTGTTCTAACAGGTTGCGACCCCCAAAGGAAAAAACAATGCGAATGGTATTTTATTCCTTTTCCAGAAGGCAATCCATCTGTGGAAGAAGGTTGGGTAAGCATCTGTGTCGCAAACTTCAAGCTCGGGAGACAGCGTTGCTACTTTACTGCAAAACCTAATTTTCTTGATAAGATGAATGGGATTCCCTTTCGATATACAAGTCTTAAATATACAGACACGTTTCCCAAGAAAGTCATCAGTGTCAAACCGTGTCGAGGTCATTAGTGGAAGAGGAAGAAGAAGAACAGGAAGGCTCCGGCTGGCTTGTCAGTTTCGCTGACTTGATGACACTCTTATTTGCTGCCTTCGTTGTCCTCTATGGTATCACTCCTCGCGGCAAAAGTGATCAAGTCGTAGGGGTTTCATCGTCTATTCGAGAAGCCTTCATCGAAATTCCCGATGAGATCCCCGAAGAGTTTCGCAAGGGTGAGATGTACAAAGGCAAAATAACTTTCGAAGAAGTCAAGCGAGAACGGACCTTTAATCCAGCTATAAAGAAGTTCAACCGAACAGAGTCTATACTTCGCAGCCGAAACGATGATATGCAGAGAATCGAAGTTTTCTTAGACAGCAGTTCTAAGGGTCGAGGAATTCAATATAGTCTTCGGCAGGCCACAGAAGTCTCTGAGACAGAATTTGGCTTCTCATTAAATCTGTTAGGGCGGGCGTTTTTTATCCCTGGCAGCGCAGCCTTATCAGCTAAAGGAATGGAAGAGTTGAAATCTATTGCAAGTCAGCTAAAAGGTGACGCCATTAAGATATTAGTTGAAGGGCACACCGATGAAACGCAAACCGGCCGCCTTTCTCCAATCGAACTGGGAGCCCTGAGGGCTTCGCGAGTTAGACAGGTTTTGATGGAGCACAGCAAGCTCGATCCAAAAAACATCTATTCGACGTCTTATGGCGATAGTCGACCTATTGCCTCTCATAAAACAAAGGATGGGCGCCTAAAGAACAATCGTGTGGAGATCCATCTCATATATCAAGATGATGGTAGGTTTTAATGGAAGAGGAAGAGGAAGATGCCGGTGGTGGCGAAGGTTGGCTCGTCAGCTTTGCTGATCTTATGACCCTATTGTTTGCAGCATTCGTTGTGCTCTATGGCTCGTTAGAGGTAGGTACCTCTGATCGTATTTTGGGCTATACGGCTGCGATTCGAGAATCCTTTGTCGAAGTTCCGGACTTCGTCGAAAAAGATCAAGAAATTGGTGAAATCAAAAAGGGTGAGTTCGTCTTCAAGGCATACTACGGCGAAGCGAGTAGCAAGGGCGCCAAGCGCTATCTTATTAAAGAAGATCCTAAAGTCGCCATCGACCGTGACAAGAGCCATGTAGATAAGCTATTAGATCAAATTGCCATGACATCAGATGGCATTGATTTTGGGCTTAGAAATTCCATGAATACAGTTCCAGGTGAGCGAGGGTTTACCATACAACTTATGGGAGCATACTTTTTTGAATCTGGTACCTATCGATTCTCTCGGCAGGGACGGGAGCGTTTCATAAGACTTGGTAAGCTTCTTAACCAGCTGAGCCGCAAACTCTTAATTGAAGGCCATACAGACAATGTCAAATCAAACGGTGAGTTTGATAACCATACACTAGGCTCTCTTCGTGCAGCTAATGCTTCGCGAATACTCACTCGCGAAATAGGAATGAGCCCCAACCTAATTGATACCATTTCATATGGTGACCAAAGACCTATCGCTCCCAATGACACAGATGCCAACCGAAGAAAAAATCGTAGGATTGAGATCAAAGTACTCACTGCTGATTAATTGGCTGTTCAACTATAAAAAGAACGCAGGCATTTCTCCTCATTTATTGGGATCGAGAAAAAGCATTCATTGCGATCGTTTCTCAAGTGATTTCATAGCAACTTCCTGATCTATAAAATTCTTCTGATGGAAGCGATGCTGGTGATAGCCCACTAC
Source organism: Pseudobacteriovorax antillogorgiicola (assembly GCF_900177345.1). Classification (NCBI taxonomy): domain Bacteria; kingdom Pseudomonadati; phylum Bdellovibrionota; class Oligoflexia; order Oligoflexales; family Pseudobacteriovoracaceae; genus Pseudobacteriovorax; species Pseudobacteriovorax antillogorgiicola. The sequence continues at coordinate 90,636 of NZ_FWZT01000014.1, read as the reverse complement.
CTAACGAAAGTCACGGCTACCGCCTGACTCTTGAAGAATACCTAAGTCAAAAGTTTCTAATTCAAACTAGACATGAAGGAAGCAAGGTATTTACCTAGCTGTCTGTATGCGAAAGCTGGTTAGTTATTTTAGTCAGTTACTAGTGTTTGTCGCACCAAACGGTGTCTTTGACTGCGTCCCCCATCCGCACTTTAGTCGCAGCTCCATTGACTAAGCCCATGCGAAGCTTTATCTTCTTAAGACTCTAATGTTTTAAGGAGAGGGAGTTATGGATGATGAGAAGCACACCTTAAATAAGAATCAAAAGCGATCAAAAGCTTTCGTTGCAAGGTCTCTCACGTCGATCACACTTTTTATCACTGCTTCACTTTTTTTATCTTGTCGACCGATGTTTTTTTTAGGGTCCGACCGCGACCGTGACGACGCTCAGATTCTTTTAGAAAATATCAATGAAATAATAATTGGCACTCGCAACGCCCCTACAACTTATTTCATTGACAACCAAGGGGAGGCAAGCGGCTTCGAATACGACTTAGCGAAGGCGTTTGTGCAAGATTTAGGAAGGAAGGCAACATTTAAGTTCTATGACACTGTCGAAGAACTTCTAGACGCCACCAGTCGAGGTGATGTCCATTTCGCAGCTGCTGGCTTAAGCAAAACACCAACACGCTCCAAATCATTGCTGTTCTCACCGCCCTATCTCAACATCGACCAAGTTGCAGTTTGCCAGAAAAATCTTATCATAAACGATCTCTCTGATTTGATTTCAAGATCAGTCGCCTTTACTGCAAAAAGCTCTCACGAAGAAACGTTTCGGCGACTCAATCAGCGCTACCCTGCAATGACTTGGCTAGCAAGCTCGGAGTTTTCAACTGAACAGCTTCTCGTGAAAGCAAACGATAAAGAGTTCGATTGCGTTATCGCTGACGAGACAATCTTCAACATAAATCAGCACCTCATCGACAAACTCGAATCCAAGTTTGTTGTCGATCGAGGCCCTATTGCTTGGCCGATTCATCCTAAGGCACAGTTCTTGGTTGATAAAAGTATGGCTTGGTTCGCCGAAGATGCCCAAAGTGATCTTGTTGCCCAACTCTACGAAAAATACTTTGGTTCCACAGGTGATCACGACTATTACGATATTTATATATTCCGACAAAGGATCGAGGAACGACTGCCACGATTTGATGATATCATTCAAGAAGCTGCCGATATCAGCGGGCTCGACTACACATTTCTAGCATCAGTGGCCTACCAAGAAAGCCACTGGAACCCAAAGAGCCGGAGTGCAACCGGAGTCCGTGGTTTCATGATGCTCACACTTCCCACCGCAAGAAATCTTGGAGTTACTAATCGCATCGATCCAAAGCAAAGTATGCTAGCCGGAGCTCAATATTTGAAGCACCTTATCGATAGGTTTCCGACTTATATCGAGCCTCAGGATCGCCGATGGTTTGGCCTCGCCGCTTACAATGTGGGGTACTATCACGTGCAAGATGCTAGAAAGCTTGCCATCGACTTGGGTAAGAACCCAAATGTTTGGCGCGATCTAAAAACGATACTCCCTCTCCTTGCTGATAAGAAGTACTACAAGAGAACTGATTACGGTTACGCCCGCGGGCATGAGCCAGTTCAGTACGTAAGAAATATTCGAAACTACGAGCGAGTTCTTATCAGCCAGCTAAAGAGCGAAGACCTGAAAGAGGCTTCCAGCCACTAGCTTGGAATGTAGAGAATTAGCAGCCCAGGCCACTCTTATTTGATAAGATCGATGAGTTCACGAAGAGTGCAGTTTCTTTCTACTGGGTGCCTCAATTTTTTGCTCATGGACAGGCGGTAGCGATTCGTTCTGCCATCCTTGGTACGCACGATGTAGCCGCCATCCTCAAGATCGGCAACGATTCTTTGCACCGCTCGCTCGGTTATGCCCACTTGAAGAGCAACGTCACGGAGGGTGACCTGAGGTTCTCGGGCCAGGCATATGAACACGTGGGCGTGGTTTGTAAGGAATGTCCATTTATTGCTTTTTTCGGTCATCTTGGATCGCTCTTATAGTCAATCTGGCTAGTGTAGGCTCTACTAAAATGCTTTTCGAACCGCTATGCAAGTTTCTTGAATAGCAGCCCGAAAACCTTGCTGTCTATGCGCCCTTGAGCCGTATCTGTCCTGGCCCTAAGGCAAGTTTTCCCAGCAATTCACAAACCTTAGCACAAATCACTGATTCTACTTGGTTTTTCTAAAGAAAACCGTTAGCATACCGATACCAATATACGACATATTTTTCGTGAATAGTGTTTCATGAAATTCGATTTATGTCACCAAATTCGCTATCATAAGAGCCGAGACAGAGTAAGCCAAATAGACTACAGTGAAGGAGAGGTTATGGGCAAGGATCGAGTCAGCATACTAGGAACGCTTGCCATGCTGTGGTCACTTCTCCTTATTAGCACCTTCATGCTGGTGTTCACTCTTCACTATGGCCCTAGCTTTATCGAAGTTTTGGGGTTCAAGCTAGCAAGCTTCGATCTGTCTCTCACCCTTCGCTTCGACTCCTTATCATCTCCAATATTTCTCATGGTTTCGATCTTAGGCGTTGCCATTGGACACTATGGAATTCGATATCTTGATGGCGATAGCAGGCAAAGCTTCTTCTATAAGCATATGCTTGGCCTGATTGTTTTTGTTTCGCTGTTAATCCTAGCCAATAACCTACTCATGCTGGCCATCATGTGGATGCTGACCAGCTACAGCCTGAACAAGTTGCTTCGCTACTACCCGGAACGGCCGAATGCACTCCTTGCAGCGCGCAAACGTCAAGTGATCACGCGGCTCGGAGACCTATGCTTAATTATCGCTGTGGTAATGGCCTACACAAACCTCGGCTCCTCGGACCTACAAGACCTATTCGCCACAGCGAACCAAAAAATGACGTCCGAGATGGCACTAACAGGCACTACCATCGGCATTCTTCTTAGCTTTGCGGCCCTCACAATGTCCGCTCAATTACCATTTCATCTTTGGCTTCCAGAAACCATGGAAACTCCAACATTAATCTCGGCCCTCATGCATGCTGGAGTGATTAATGCTGGCGGTTTTCTGATCATTCGCTTCAGCCCCCTCCTCGACGGAAATCAAATCGCACATGGCGTCCTATTGATCTCGGGAGCATTCACCGCGGTTTATGGCTCCTTAGTCATGGTGACTCAGAACAATATTAAGAAGAAGCTGGCGTTCTCGACGATTAGCCAGATGGGGATCATGATTTTTGCCTGTGGCCTGGGAGCCTACGGGATGGCTTTGTTCCACATCATCGCCCACAGCTTCTACAAAGCCCATGCATTTCTCTCCACGGGGCACCTCATCGAAGAAGCGAAGAAGTCTGGATTAAAACTTAAGGTGCCTTCACCTTTACTCAGTGGCGCCGCTATCAGCGTTGGCTTTGTGATCATATATGCTGGCAGTATCTATCAAGATGGTAACTATATTGCTCTCTTCACCTATGGGGCTATCATGATGCTGTCTTTAGCCCAAAACGTCTTCACAGCTCCCAGTGTCGTCAGTACAGGTAAGCTACTACTTGCAATCACTACGCTCATGGCCGCAGCAATATTTGCCTATGCTAAACTCGAAGAGGCTATGGTGATTTTCCTAGAAGGAACTGTGCCGTCAGTGGTCTTAACAAGCGAGTTCATCCTTACTCAACTCAGCCTTGTATACCTATCATTTGCCATGTTCGCAGCTGGGTTTTGGATCAGTGGTCGGCTATTTGATCCGCGTACTCCTTTCTGGAAGCGTATTTATCTCCACCTATGGAACGCAGGCTACGCAGGGCAAATAAGTTCAAGATATTTGGCTAGGTTTTTCCCAAAAGATTATTCGACAAATTCCCCCATTTGATTTTATAGAAGGAATGGTCATGAAAATAATTCACGGAGACGCCCGACCTTCAGGGAGACGAACTCACCCGCGGCTCAGCTACAAACAGAGCCATGAGCCTGTAGAAGAAGATACTGTGAAAATGAACCCATTAGACGAAAGCCTTAAGCTTGCTACACCGGTATGGCCATTACAAAATTCGGTTGCCGTAAACCCCTTCTGGTTTAAACGAGATAAACATATCAATGATGTGTTTTATGAACTGGAGGCTGTTTTTCACCAGTCTCTATTTATGCCTTTAGCCTACTATCAACAGCGGTACAGGGCAGGGGATATTTCCGAGAAGGCGCTTCAATCGGCCCTTGAACAGGCGAGGCAGCAGTGGCCAGAGATCCCCGAAGCTGCAGGTGAGTTTCACGAACTCACGCAAAACACTCAAGAAGCGTCCCGAACATTTCTTAGTTTTGCAGAAAGCCTAAAAGAAGACCAGGATATCCATCAACTTGTCATTGAAGATCTAAGCAAATATTGTGCTGGTTATTTTGATAGCCATCAAGCAAACGTCCGTTACCCATGGCAATCGGGATCATTTTGGGAGGGCTGGTTTGAAGCTCAACGTTTCGACAAAGCAATGATCCACTCTGGCCTTCCGTCATTCCCGAAAACTGTTCAAAGGTTCCTGAAATCAGGACCTGAAGATGCTATCTCCAACATTTTAATAGCTCTAGGAATCGAAAGCCCTTTCGGACAGTATGCCTATCTGCAAAGGCTCCTTGCCAGCATGATTGGGTGGTCGTCTCAGTTCAAGTATCTGGAGTGGCAACGAGATCTAGGATATGAGGTTTCCTTTCAAGCAAGGCTTGTAGAGTTCTTGGCTGTCCGCATCATCTACGACTACGCCGTATTCCAAGAATTTTCGGAGCGATATCCGTCTCAGGCAGATAGTTGGGCTCATAGTTTCAATGAAATAGATCAAGAGATTCAAGCCCCTCAGTCGTTTCACCTTGTGCCCTATGTCTGGCAATTAGCTCTGGAATTCTCCTACCAGAGACGAGTGAGCAAGCAAATAGGTAAGCAACTTGTTGCAAGCTCTCGGGCTCAAGCTCCCTATAAAATCGCACTTTGCATCGACGTTCGATCTGAAATGATTCGCCGTCGCATTGAGAAAGTTTCTGATGAGTTCCAGACCATGGGTTTTGCCGGTTTTTTTGGTGCTCCTATTGACTTCCATCGATCCCATGAGGCTTGCGAAGGTCATCGCTTACCAGCTCTGATCGCTCCTGCCTACAAACTGGTAGAATCCCCAAAAAAGCAAAGTTCTGAGCTAAGTCATGCGAAGCGCTTTGAGCTCATGTACATCTTCAGCTATTTTAAGAACTTCCGCAAAGCATCGTTAGCTTCGTTTTTATACGTTGAGCTATTTGGAATACTAGCCGTTGGTAACTTGATTCTACGAACATGGAAAACTCTTGCAGCAAGGATTACTGGCCAAGACACACCGGCTCGTTTCTCCTCCAATGAAACAGAGCCATGCATCAAAACGGCCCAAACTCACGATGGACAAGCTCTTACCCTGACCGAGAAAGTTAGTCGGTGCTTAACAGTCCTGAAAAGTATGGGGCTAACAAGAGACTTCGGTCGACTGGTGATTCTTTGTGGCCATGGTGCAACGACCACCAACAACGCCCTAGCGTCGGCCCTAGACTGCGGTGCCTGTGGAGGCCATGCGGGGGATATCAATGCCCGATTTATGACTGCTCTGCTTAATGATGAGCAAATTCGCGGGGGCTTGCGTGAACAGGGAATTGACATTCCTCGCGAAACACGCTTTGTTCCCGCTGTGCATGAAACAGTGACAGATAAAGTCTATCTCCTTGACGAAGAGAAGATTCCTGCCCTGTATCACAATGATCTTCGCAAAGTTCGAAAAACTCTTCATAAAGCCTCAATGCAAACTTCAAAGGAGCGGCAAACAGCTCGTTCTGATGTACTAGACCCACAAACCGGGCGACGCGCGGATAATTGGTCTGAGATTCGTCCCGAGTGGGGCCTGGCAGGCAATGCATGTTTTATCATTGCCCCCCGTGATCGAACCGCGAGCATCAACCTAGGAAGCAGGGCTTTCCTCCATGACTATGACTGGCAAGCAGACGATAGTTTCAAGATCCTCGAAGGAATCATGACAGCTCCAATGATTGTAACAAATTGGATAAACATGCAGTACTACGGCTCCGTCGCCCTTCCCAATTACTATGGTGCTGGCCGTAAGACATTGCACAATATCACTGGAGAAAGTGGGGTCGTCGAGGGCAACGGTGGCGACTTAAGAATCGGCTTGGCCTATGAATCTATATCCGATGGGGAGTCATTAACTCACGAACCACTCCGTTTATCGGTTTATATTGAAGCTCCTGAAGATGCTATCGAATCGATTATTGAAAGACATGAGGCGGTTCGAGAGTTAGTTGACCACGAGTGGTTGCATCTCTTGAGAATTGAGTCCAGCGATGGTAGTGTTTTCCGCAGAACCCGAGGAGGCATGTACCGGAAGGTTTAGAGCTGAAACTAAAAAAGCCTCGGTTTAAACCGAGGCTTTTTTAGTTAGTGGTGGGGATATCCTGATTCGAACAGGAGACCCCCTGCTTGTAAGGCAGGTGCTCTAACCAGCTGAGCTATATCCCCACTTACATCATCGTAAGATGACTTTCTCGCTGCACCTGGCAAGTGCCTACTGCATCGAGGACTCTGCTTATCGCAGATACAGATTTTTCTGTCAACTGAGTTTTTAGAGATTTTGTTGATTTTGGAAATCTATATGCAAATAGTGTCTTTTTAGCATGTTAGGGAGCCTGGTAGTTGGCCATTTCGCCGCTTAACTTATTTTCCAGCCATCGGAATCGTCGTCATCACCACCTAGTGCCGCTTCGTCTTCTTCATCCAAATCGTAGATATTTTTCTTCTTCTTTGCTTTTTTAGGCTTCTTCTCACGTTTTGGTTTTTTGGCTTTAGTATCCTCTACCGGAGCGACTTCCTCATCCTGCCAATCATCCGCTACAACATCATTTTTGGTGGGCGCTTCGTCTTTCCAATCATCGGCGATGACCTCGCTCTTGGGCATCTCTTCGTCTTGCCATTCGTCCGCTACCGGATCGGCTTTCGCCGGCTCCTCATCCTTCCACTCATCGGCAACAATTTCGCTTTTAGGAGCCTCTTCATCATGCCACCCATCTGTCGATATATCACTTTTAGGCGGTTCGTCATCACTCCACGCCTCTCCATCTGCCTCTAAGTGAGTTGCCTCTTCTTCAACTTTCTGAGTGGGTTCAACAGCATCCTCGTCCTCCCCATACTCATCCAGTCCATGACCTAGCTGTTTAACTCGATGTCGACGGAAAACAGTCACCGATATGAATGAAACAACTACAAGTGTGACTCCAATACCAATCTTAAGAGCAAAATCTGTTCTCGCGGGCGGTTTAGTCTTAATGCGAACAGACTGCATGGACTGGTAAGCCTCATCTAAAAGCCCATTGCTCGTATTTTCAAATCGTTCCCGGGTATCTGTATAGGTCATCAGAAAGTGATGTTCCGCGGAGGAAACCAGAATATGCATCTGCATCATGGGCACTTGATTGAGGGTGAAGTCCGCATAAAAGAGGCCACCCTTAACTTCAGCTGATAAGTCGACTGGTGTTAAGTCTCGTATCTGATAGCTCTTCAAAGCATTCGAAATTTTGGACGAGTTCTCCTGAATTTCTTTGGCAAATTCTTCAAAGGAAACATCATCAAGATAGCGAGGCCCGCTAAAAGACATGACACGGATATTACGACGATAGATATCTCCCTCGATATCAGGCGCTTGAAAAAATAGAGACGCACCATTGATCTCCTTAGCGACTTCCCAGCCTGCTGGTGGTTTCATCGCAAAGTCTTTACCTTCAACGACAGCATAGCCCTGTCCCATTCCTGGAACTGCCTCTTGCCCATACATGGCTGTGGATAGCAAAACAGTGAATGCAATGATGATAGAGTCTCTAATCATAGGTCCACCTTACCTTTAGGCGCTTCTAAGTTGCGTCAGAGTACGGGATAATTGATCATCTTCCCCTAAAGCTTCACAAACATTATCTATAATCACATCAAAGCCGGATTGATCAATTTCAAAAACATCGAATCGTCTGGGATCTTCAGGGTTGTGAACCGCACCAGCCTTCCGACCTTCTTCGTGTATATCTAATGATACTGCAATTTCTGGTAGAAACTGTAATGAGAGAAGATTCTGATAGCGATGAATAGGATCCCATTCGGGTTTTTCAATAACTTTATAGAGAGCACCAAGTCGCCAAACTTTGCGCCCATCTCGATCCACCTTATCCTCATAAACGAAGAAGCATAAATCACCTGGCTGCGCTTGCCCTCCGAGAGGCTTTCTAAGATAACGAACGTCTGACTCACCTTTCGTTCTAATTTGTGCGAAGCTTTGAGCATTGAGCTTTGCCAACCAGAATCGCCCTGTAATTTCCACATTATGTCCTTTCATTTTCAATAGCCTCATTTTCTGGTTCGAAGGATATTCAATTGGTAAGCCCATTTCTCGTGACACATCTATACTTGTTTCAAGGGCCTTGCTCGCTTTCTTGAAGTAGCTCTCTTTATGACTTTGCTTAAAAAGCTCAACATAGGAGTGACCTAGTAGGTTAAGGATATCTGGATCTTGCTCGTAAGAAACTCCTTTTCCCATTTCAAGGTAGTCAACTGCGTCTTTATACTTTTTGAGTTGGAATGATGCATAACCAGCATCAAGAAGAAAGCTTGGATTTTGTGGGAATTTTTTATGAAGAAAATCAGAAGCCTCTAAAGCATCCTTCCAACAACCCAGCTTCATGATGAGCTGCAACTGAATTTGCTTATCCAAATGTGATTTCGCATAAGCTTTCTCAGCAGCATGACAAACCCCCAACGACCGATCGTACGCACTATTTGTTGCAAAGTACCGAGCAACTTTTTCTATCACCACATAATCGATTGTTTTGAATTGAAATAGCCAAGATTCATCCGGATTTTGCTCCAAATCCCTTGTAGTTAACCAAAACCTGAGTTCGCAAAAATATAGATTATGCTTCTCCGCATCAAGGCTATTAATCATGAGCTCGGCTGCTTCAATTTCATCCAGCTCAAAATGAACAAGGGCAATCAATGAGTAGTAGATTGATTTATAGTCTTCTGACTCATCCGCTAATTTATTCAAGTGAGCCTTAAGCATATTCAGAGTGGTAGAGTCACGCTCCTGCGCAGCTAGCTCAATCCAAAGTCGGTACAGAAGTAAGTCCACGCCTGGGTTCTTTGCAGACGAAATTCCTTTAACGATTTGCTTTTTGCTAGTTTCGATTTGGCCATTCCAATAGGAACGCAAACACGTGAGGTACTGAGGATCAACAAAGTTAGATGACTTGAGGATAGTGGACATCTCTGCCTCCATTAAACAGCATACTGCTATTTATTTCGGCAGAGTGTCACAATACTTTAGTGTAAGTCTCTATGATTCATAGGTAAAATATGCCTACATCGAATTAACTTGCTATAGGCGTATCGCGAACTTTGGAAAGCGTCTGATCCACTACAAACTGCAGTTGTTGAATCTGCCCATGAGCCATGGCCGCATCCACCTCTCTGGAACGCTCAATCAACAGCTCTCGGAGATCATCATAGCAGGAATCGCAGATTGGCTGACCAACAGCCGAAGCATCAATCTCCTCCCAGTGCATCAGAACCGCCCAGGCATGGGGGCTGAAGTCACGATGACGAACTCTGGTTTTTTCACCGCAGCACTTGCAATCTTGGATAACTTTCATTGTTCTTCCCCTTGAAAAAAGTAGACTGATGCACCCCAGTGGTGGACACTGTGTTGCAAAGCTTCCTGCCTTGATCCCTTTTTGAAAGACGCACCAAGATGGGGATAAGCCTTTCCTTCAGAGGGCAGATAACTTTTTATTCACGATGTAATTTAATGCTCGAGCTACATTCTCCATATTCGATTGCGAGTGTCAACAGAAAAACGGAAGGCATTTCGGAGGTAAAGAAGGAATAGTTTGAAAGACAAACCTTCCCCCAGAGAGTTAATATTTAGTTAATAGTTTTGTAGGGAACTTTATCGAAATAGTACTTCATGACTTGCTGTTTGATAGTGTGCAAGCGTAAGCGATCGGCAGGCAGGCTCAGCAAGGGTTTCCAGACTTCATTAGCCTGCCCTGCAGCTCCATTGCGGTAGTGAACTAGTCCTTTCAAATAGATCACTTCTGGGTCTTCATCTTCAAGCTCGTCGAGATAAACTTCGGCTTGCCGCACTTCACCTTTTTTTAAGAGGCTATGAGCTAGCGTCCGCAAAGTTGCTTCCCGCCCTTCGTTAGACATATCTAAGGCAATCTTAGCATATTCCACAGCCCTGTCGATCATCACGCCTCGCCAGATAAAGCAGTCCGCCAGCTCTTGATAGGCTTTTGCTTTATGATCATCAGTAGCGTCTAGAGAAATTAGAATCTGTTCGAACCAAACCGAAGCTGCCTCAAGTTGCCAAAGCTCTTTGTAGAGTTGACCCAAAGCCCAGTAGATATTAGGACTATCGAAGTTTGTATTCAAAAGCTTTAAAAAGTCATAAGTGGTCTTACCAGGATCAAGTTTGCAGGCAGCATGGACTAAAGCAACAAGATTTCTTTCATCACCGTTTGCATAAAGAAACCTGATCTTGCAGCGACAGTAATCCAACTCTAGCAAATTGGCTTGAGCTATCATGGTAGATTTTCTCGTAAATTCATCCCAGTCCAAGCCCTCTTCATCATTCTTTGAGAGCTTTTTTAGCACAGAGTCATAGAGATTGAAGCTAACCTTATCCTGGGCCAGCGCCGACAGGGTAAGTGCTTTTTGAACTAGATACGCGACATGCCAAGGATCGTGCTTAAGAACCTGATTGAGATAATCTAGGCCTTTCCTGTAATCTTCCGTTTGGTAGGCATAGTTCGACTTTAGCCATAGCAATTCACTTTTTTGGTCGGACGAATCTTCAAGATCCACTTCTGATATCTGGTCTAAGATTTGCTTCGCCAGTTCTATATCACCAAATTGCATTTGATACGACGCATATTTCAGTTTGGTCACGAGACTCTTTCCATCTATTTCATACATTTTTTCGTAGTGCTTGGCGGCACGGTCTTGGTTGCCGAGCCTAAGATAGACATCTCCCATATGCCCCTGAACATCAGGATCTTGGCCATACTTAGCCATGAGCGAGTGAAGCAGTGATAGCAATTCGACTTTGTCTGATTGGTTTTCTAAGAGTGCTCGCAATCTTTCCTTATCGATGAGATATTCCTCGACATTCACACCAGAGCGTCGAAGTTTCGATACCATCCAACAAAATCGTATTTCGGGGTGATCCGGATGATGATGGTAGGCCGTTTCAAATATCTCATTAGCAAGCTCATACTCGCCGACCGAAAGAAACTGAGAGCCAATCTTCTGAACCATGTCGGGGCTACTTGCCTCGCGACTCAGAATCTCTTTATAAAACTCCAACGCCATATTGAGTTCTGAGAACTCTTCCAAAGTTTTCGCGATAAAATACAGAACAGTCTCGGGCTCATCCTCTGATTCCATCGCCCTTCGGGCAAGGAGCTCTCCTTGAGAACGTCTCTGCTCAGCGCGGTGCTGATCGCCTGCCAGGTCAGCTATTTTCGCTGTCGAAAAGCGTTCGTAGATTTGAATTTCAATGGGACAGAAGCCCTTATTGTCCATCCACCACTCGGAAAGAGATATAATGGCTCGTTCCGCTGACTCAAACTCTTCATCCTGAACAAATTCGTGGGAAAGCTTGCGATGGGTTTCAAAATTGCCATAGACATTATAGGGAGCTAATTCTTCAAACATGAAGAAGTAATGATCGCCTTTTTCGTCATCACCAAGGTGATAGTAGATCTGACTCATTCCGAAGTAACCTGGATACCAGCCATGATCGCAGGTCGTACACTGCTCATAGTTGAAGAGGGCTCGTTCGAAATTGCCCTCCATCTCCATGCTGAACCCAATCCCGTAGTAGATGGCAGGATGGGGACCGACAATGCGGAGCAGCGACTGGAAGCGAATCACTGCTTCCTCAGGCTTGATCATTTCACCATGCTGCTCAACTAGGATATGACAAATCTTCGAGTTGGCATTATCTGGATTCTTCTCAGTGGCTCTCTCGTATTCCACCTTCAGGGTCTCCAAATTTTCCAGCTTAACAGCCAGTTCGATCCGCCGGAGATGAACCAAGAGGTTGTGTGTAAAAGAATCATGACGAATAAGCTCTTCGATAATCTTCTGAGCCTTCTTGTACTCCTTCACGAAGATCAGCTTATTTGCATATTCTAATTTTTGGTTGGGGTCGTTCAGATTCAACACCTACCTCGAATTCGACCAGTTTCGTTTATTATCGGTGCAGGTACAGGAATCTGAAGCCTTGGTCATAGAGTCACGTTACGAGAGGACTCCAGAGTATCTAGAAATGAACAAATAACTGTCACTTTTTACGGAATTCACAAGTTCAGGAAAATGCCCCTTTACCCGTCACTTGCTGCCCGACCACAAGACGATGGATATCATGAGTTCCTTCGTAGGTGAACACAGTCTCTAAATTACAAGCATGCCTCATCGTTTTATAATCGAGGAGAACTCCGTTAGCTCCCAGAATATCCCGACAGGTGCGTGCTATCTCAAGGGCCGCCTTGACGTTACCTTGCTTGCCAAGAGAGACGTGTCCAGGCAACAGCTGCCCCGCATTCTTCAGCTGCCCGAGCCGCAATGCTAAAAGCTGCCCCTGGCTGATGGCCAGTGTCATATCCGCAAGCTTTCCCTGGACCATCTGAAACTGGCTAAGCTTTTTTTGAAATAGTTGCCGCTCCTGAGCATAGCTGAGGGCTTCGTCATAGCAAGCTTCAGCTGCTCCTATAACCCCCCAAACGATTCCATAACGGGCTTGATTCAGGCAATTTAATGCCGCACCAAGCCCCCTGGCTGCTGGGAGCTCAGCTGACTTAGGAAGCTTCACTTGATCCAAGCTTAGCTCGGCACTTGCAGAAGCTCGAAGTGATAATTTACGGTTGATACTTCTAAACTTCACACCAGGAGTATCTGCAGGGCATAGAAAGCCTCGAACACCATCATCCGTTCGCGCCCAGACAAGCACCACGTCACACAAGGTACCATTGGTGACCCAGCGTTTTTCCCCTGATAACAGCCAATGGTCACCACGATCCTCAGCGCGAGTTTCCATAGAGCCTGGATCAGAGCCACCTTGAGGTTCAGTAAGGGCAAATGAGCCAATAGCAGACCCTTTTCCGAGCCTTTCCAACCATGTGTCTTTTTGCTCGTCAGAGCCATACTTGGCAATAGGATACATCACAAGGGAACCTTGCACCGAAGCGCAGCTCCGAAAGGCTGAATCGCAGCGTTCCAGCTCTCGCATGATCAAGCCATAGGATATTTCATCGTAGCCAGGGAGCCCATAGCCTGCAAGGTTGGAGCCTATAAGATGAGCTTCACCCATGCGAGCGATTGCTTCCTTTGGGAAGGTACCTGCCTCATAGTGATCAGCTATGCTTGGTTCAAGCTCCTCCTCTACGAAACGGCGAGCTTCGCCCAGCAAGCGATTCTGCTCCTCAGTCAGTAATTCAGAGATATTCATGTAGTCTGGGTAAGGGTGACAGTGAGGAGTTTTCACGTTGACTTGCTCCTTAAGAATTCGCGTTCCATTGAATCAGACGGCCTAGTCGTAGTAGCAGTACTCCCATAAAGAGACCAGCAAAAAGAAAATGATAACTGCGAATTTGGTGAAACTCTAGGTATGCGAATACGTAGCCGTAGAAGACGCTGGTGGCAATGATCGAATCGATCTCTGCCTTAAACCTCACGTCGAACAGATTTCGCAGGGAAGGATCTTTCTGAGTCACTGCCGGGTACGGAATCAGCCCCGGAACCAGGCTACTAATACATGCTTTATAATAAAGATACTCCCCGCCAAAGACATCTTGCCGAGTTTGGTCGATCCCTGGGGCTTCTTTGAGGAAAATGATCGCAAATAAACTCATCAGCACCAAGAACAATACCAAGGAACGGCTTGTCATTGCCGCGGCGCAGATCAAGATGAGAGTACTACAAAAGTATGGGTGCCTTAAAAAGCGATACGGGCCATAGACTTCAAATTTGCGATTCTTCTTTTTAGGATAAGCAAACAGCCAAAGCTTCAAAAAAAGCCCCACAATGCCCAGTGCAGCCCCAAGATAGAGTGATTCAAGATGGGGTGATAGATGAAATAATGCCAGCGGGAAAGCGAGAACTTCGAGAAAATGGATCGGCTCCGCTTTAAGGGAAATCGACTTCATTGGCACTCCTTCTTAAGTCTGGAATCGCCACCTCTTATAGTTCCAAACCCACTGTTCGGGGTAAAGTCGAATGACACGCTCGATTTCAGCGGCCATGGCTTGGGTAAGGGTGACTTCGTCACGCTCTTCGTGATGGGGTGATGCAACCACTTTGTGGACTATTCTATACCGCCAAGGCCCCTCTCGCATACAAAAAACCGCTAGCACTGGCGCCTGCATCCGCGTCGCGAGTTTTGCTGGGCCTGCAACAAATTTCGTTGGCCGATCAAAAAATGTCACCTCGGGCCCCTGTCGACCATCAGGCTTTTGATCCATCACGAAGCCCAAGATCTGGCCGTGCTTTAAGCTTAGCATCATATCTTTGAGCAGAGTTTTGCGGTCCGTCCAGAGCACCCGGGTATTCATCTTACTTCGAGAGGACTCCAAATACTTGGTAACCGCTGGAGACTTGGATGGCTTAGCCAAGGCGTTAAAGGTTTCCCCGGTAGCCAGGGCACAGTATTTTGCTACGAACTCCCAGCTTCCCATGTGACCTGTTATAACGATCAGGCCCTTGCCTGCTGCCTTTAAATCGCTGATTGTAGCCTCAAGGGACTCAAACCCAAGAATCTCGATCGGGTCATGACGGGGCCCCTTCTCGGCTGATACCAGCGATTCGATCCCAGATTCAATCTGGTGCTGCAACACTTGCCGGGCAAAATTCTTAGCAAAAATACTATGGCGAGGCAGGTTCAGAACCTCTTCGAGATTGCGATAGAGCTTTTCTTTTTCTTTACCAAGGACTGGTCTTAGAAGCCACAGCAGCGAAGCTGCTAGTGGCCTAACAAATGGCTTGGGAATAAGAGTGAAGGCATAAATCAGACCACGGATAAGAACCAACTGCAATGAAATCACGGCCACTAACCTTTTTGTTTGAGGGACTCCAAAGCTTGGTCGTAAAGATCTCCGGCTCGGTAGGAGCTTCGAACAAGTGGCGACGATGCAACTCCTAGAAAACCAAGGTCATAGGCGATTCCCTTCAAGTCTTCAAAGACTTCGGGTTCCACAAATTCCTTGATCGATAGATGCCGCTTGGATGGACGCATATACTGACCCATGGTAATGAAGTCCACGTTGTGGTCTCGTAAATCTTTAAGGGACTGAACGACTTCGTCCTTGCTTTCACCCAAGCCCAACATGATTGCACTCTTGGTGAAAACTTGATAGTTCGCTAATTCTTTAACTCTCTTGAGTACAGCCAAACTGCGGCGATAGGTGGAACGAGCGTCGCGGACCCTAGGGGTTAGACGCTCAATGGTTTCTATGTTGTGGGCAAAAACTTCGGGCATAGCTTCCAAAATTCTAGCAAGGGAATCATCCTTTGCCTGAAAGTCTCCTCCCAAGAACTCCAACCGGCAGTCGGGCGAAGTCTTGCGAATTTCATCGAAAACCCGGGCCACATGAGCGGCACCACCATCCTCCAAATCATCCCGGTCGACCATCGTGAGCACCGCGTAGCGAAGCTTCATCAGCTTAACAGATTCAGCGGTCTTCTTGGGCTCGTTATCGTCGAGCCAACCCTGTGGATTTCCGGTTTTCACATTGCAAAAGCGACAAGCTCTCGTGCAAGTATCCCCTAGAATCATGAAAGTAGCGGTATTGGTGGCCCAACACTCTGAAATATTGGGACACTTTGCCTCTTCACAAACGGTGTAAAGCTGCTTCTTGCGAAGGTCCCGCTTGATGTCAAAGTATGTGGAGCCAGTGGGAATCTTAGTCTTAAGCCACTTTGGCTTATTCACATGGAGGTCTTTTTTTGCTTCTGGCTTTTGTGTCAATTTTTTATCCTGTCTTTCTAGCTTATCAAGCAAATCTATGCTAAGTGACAACGCTCGCGAACTTAACACTGTTTATAAGCTATTTCCACTTTAGGATACCCCAATTGAAAAAGACTAACACAAACCGCCAGTTTCAAGAAGTTGCCCTTCCCTCATCGCTGATATCAGCATGGGAAGCCACGATTATCGAAACAGCACGATTGAAGGGTATTCCAAGGGACTCAAGCAAGCAAGAAAAGCTGAAAACAATTCTTCGCAACGAACGAGGCAATGTACGCTCTCTTTGGGAGGCCTTTACCACCGACAGGCAGAACCTACCCCGTTACCTCTTGGACCCTAAAAAGCAGACTAGCGCTTATCTTCTCGGCTTTCACCTAGCGAATTGTGGCCGTGCCTGGAACCTATTGGATCGTATGGATCAGCGTCACAAGTTTAGTGAGACTCTGGCTTCCTACGAAGGTGCAAAGGTTTTTGATCTGGGCTGCGGCACTGGAGCTGTCAGCCAAACCCTTGCGGCGTTCGTGATGAAGCGCAGTCCTAAAACTAAAATGTCCTTGTCCTTAGTAGACACGCAAGGCCCATTTCTCGATGCTTCAAGACTGGGATTCAAACACGTAGGATTCAAGGGAAGCATTCGATCTAAAAAAGATCGCCTCGAAAACTGCTTCGATATGATATCGAGCCAGCTCTCCGATTCCGAACTCAATATCGTTATCCTTGGCTATGTATGGAATGAGCTTCTCAAAAACCCAAAGGCTCAAAGAAAATTCCAGGAGTTTGCGATGGAATCCATGCTCAAGCCTACTCTGTTCCTGATTATTGAACCAGCTAATCAAAATCTGGCTCGGAGTGCCATGGAGCTTCGCGACGACCTATCGATGATGGGCTATCACCCCCTTTACCCATGCCCTAGCTCTGTGCCTTGCCCGATGCTGCAAAAACCCAAAGATTGGTGCTACAGCGAAACAACCTGGGCTCAGCCACAAATCATGGCCGACTTGGATCGCTATTTAGAGATCAATCGTTCAAAATTGAAGTATGCTGGTTATGCCTTGGCTTCGGAAAAAGCCGGTTTAGTAAAAGCCGGTAAGCCAGGTGAATCAGTGGTCGTGGGACGACCAAAGATTCAAGATCGTTACAAAGACGACTTCGAGTACTTGATTTGTAAGGGAGACGATCTTGGAAAGCGCCCTTCGAAAGTAACTGGAAAGAAAGTTCTCAATCGCGGTGAAGTTTTCCAGGATCGAAAAAAGGACTAGCCTCTGGCCGCTAGGTCAAAGGACTTCGTAGGAGTTCGATGATCGACTGCCAAGTCTTGGGATAAGGGGCCTTCACCTGCAGTTTCTTGCTTTGCCCAGGCAGGGTAAACTTGAGAAGCCGTGCATGCAAATAATGGTGCTGCGATACCAAATGATATAACTCATCTGAAAGCTTCGGGTGAGTATCGCCATAGACTTTATCACCAGCAATGGGGTTCCGAACTTTTGCCAGATGAGCCCTCAGTTGATGGCTACGGCCGGTCACAGGCCGACATTCCACTAAACTCATTCCCGATTTTTGATAATACTCTTTTCTTGTAAAGAAGGTTTGCGAGTCCTTACCCGACTTTTGGGAGACCTTTACTGTTCCATTCTTGGGGTTGATCGCTGTCAGGCGACAGCGTACTTCAAATTCATCTTGGGCCTTCCCATAACATAAGGCATGGTAGGTTTTCTCGATGGTTTTTTCCCGAAACTGATCCATAAGATGCGCAACGATCTCTGGGGTTTCGCCAAGAAGAAGAACGCCAGATGTTTCTTTGTCTAGTCGATGGGCTAGGGCCAAGTGTTCTAAATCACGACCTTTGGTCTGAAAGAAGCGCTTCACCAGGGGAACCACATGGAAGCGATCTCCCTTTTTAGTTTCTTGAGACGGCAAGCCTACAGGTTTGTTGATAGCAATGACACCAGCCTGATCAAATAAGATGTCCCGCTCGCTGATCTGAACTGGCTGAGGCTTCTTCTTGTTGTCTGGAACGTAACGAAAAGTTAAACGATCTCCAAAACTTAATTGCCTGGATGCGATACGAACCCTCTGATCGTTCACGAATACCGAACCGTCATCGATCAACGACTTGGCCTTTCTTCGGGATAGGCCTTTGGTCTCCTCGACCATAGCGAGATCGAGTCGTTTGCCGACTAATCCCCGTTTAGCAAGTATTTCAACAGTTTGCATATATCTTCCCGTTTCAATGGCGACAGGCTTACATAACATTTTGGCCGAGTATAATCTACCCAAAATCAGCATCCTATGATAAGCAAATGGTCTAAAGCGAATCTTTTTCTGGAAGTTCTATGCTCAAGTTGCCAATCGACTCCTACACCCCTCAGATCTTGAACGCCATCAAGGCCAACCCCGTAACAATCATCAAGGCTGAGCCAGGCGCAGGTAAGACTACCCGGATTCCCTTAGCTCTGCTTCAAGATAAGGCCAGTACCATCGTATTGGAGCCAAGACGCCTAGCCGCCAAACTCTCTGCCGAACATGTCGCCGAACTGCATGGCAGCACCATAGGGGAGGATGTAGGCTACCAGATTCGCTTCGATCAGAAGATTGGCCCCCGAACGAAATTACGGTTCATGACGGAAGGGCTCTTTCTCAGGCTATTGGAATCCAACCCCACTCTCCAAGGGTTCACTCACATTGTCCTTGATGAGTTTCATGAGAGACATCTCGACACTGATGTAGCCTTAGCTTTCATCCGCCACTTACAGGAAAACCAGCGCCCTGATCTAAAATTATTGATCATGTCAGCAACTGTTGATCTAAGCACTCTCGATAACTATCTCCCTGAGTCAAATTCATTTGAAGTGCCAGGTCGCGTGTATCCGGTGGAGATTGTTTACAAGCCTGGTGCAGCGAAAGAAAGTACGGAGCAAAAGGTTATCGCGGCAGTCCAGGACATGATTCAAAGGCGCGAGTATCCTGGACATATCCTGGTCTTCTTAAGTGGACGGCGACCGATCCAAGCAGCCCAGGCGGCATTGCAAAGGGTCCTAGCAAAACAAGACTTCGACGTCCTGCCTTTGATGGCAGACCTGCCCCCAAAGCAGCAGAAAAAAGCATTCCAGGAAACCGGGAAGCGCAAGATCATCCTGGCCACTAACGTCGCCGAGACCTCTTTAACAATTGATGGCATCACGGGTGTGATTGATACTGGTTTAGCCAATATTAGTTCCTATGCCCCATGGAGCGGTTTGCCTATGTTACAAGAAGCAGCAGTGAGCCAAGCCTCCTGCATCCAGCGAACAGGCCGTGCTGGGCGAACACAACAAGGTATCTGCTACAGACTTTTTGATGAAAACGACTTTCTGAAGCGCGACCGTTTTACCCCTCACGAGATGAGTCAAAGCGAGCTTTCTCAACTGATCCTATTCTTAAAATCGCGACTTGCTGCGGATGCCGACCCCGCCACATGCTTGCCCTGGCTTTCACCCCCACCTGAGAAGCATCTGGAAAGCAGCTCTGAGACTTTAAAAAGACTCAGCGCGATCGACCAGTATGGTGCCTTAACAACTAAGGGACAGGCGATCTCTCAAATTCCACTTCACCCTCGTCTAGGCGCGATTATTCTGGAAGGGCAATCACTTCAAGTTTTCGAAGAAGCAATCCTTGCTTCATGTCTAATCAGTGAAGGAATGATCCTTCAACGAGGCTCCAGAGCTTTCGAAGAGGGCTTTTGCGATCTTAGCTTCCAAAGTAACACACTCTTAAAGTGGGTCAAAAAACAAGACTTAGAAAGCATTCAGCTCACTCATGCCATTGACTCTCGCAAGGTCGATCGAGTTACAAGACTCTATCGATCGTTGCAGAATAACCTTGGGGCGAGGCCTTTGGAATCTATCAAGCGTATTAATCATCGCACCCTGTCCCAAGCGGTCTTAGCAGGGTTTCCAGACCGCGTGGCGAAGTATCGGCCAGCAGCGAAAAATAAACGGAACCCGAGCCTCCGTCACTTCCATTTCTGCCTCGGGCGGGGAGGTGTTTTGGCAGATTCATCAGTCGCTCGTAAAGGGGAGTTCCTGATCGTTTTGGATGCTCACGAAACTCCTGGCCGCCAGCATGCTGCGATCAAAACTCAGATTCGAACCGCTTCGAGCGTTTCATTGGAGCAACTCTTCCAAGTATCTCCTATGCTTAGCACTCAGGTTGATGTTTCCATGGACGACAAAAGCCAGAAAGTACTGGCCTTTAATCGCGTCTACTATGGGCAATTTGTGATTAAAGAAGAATCACGTGAAGCAGAACCGGACCAGATCACTCAAATTCTGACAGAAACCACCTTGAAAAATTGGCCTTTTCCCTTTGATCACGATGATGACCTCAAAACCTATCATCGTAAACTTGAATTGATGCGCGATGCTGGAGTAGAGCATAGCCTGCCTGTTTTCGAAGGTGAAATGTTAGAACTCCTCATTCACGCTATTTGTGAGGGACAGACCAGAGCTGAGGAGATAAGGCAAACATCACTGCGAAACTTTATTTACCAACAGTTGTCTTATGAAGATCAAATGCTTCTCGATTTGAACTGCCCAGATAAAATCGAACTGAATGGACGGCAACGGACGATCACCTACCTCGGTGAACACTCCCCTGCGATTTCGTCTCGGATTCAAGATTTTTTTGGATTACAAGAGGGGCCCAAAATCTGTGGTGGCCGTTGGCCATTAACACTGGTCATGCTGGCTCCCAATCAACGGCCTGCCCAGACGACCAAAGATTTAGCCGGCTTTTGGAGCGGCTCCTATGCCATCGTTCGCAAGGAACTAGCTCGGCGTTATCCAAAGCATCAATGGCCGGAAAACCCTCTCGAAGGATAACCGTAGACTTTCGGCAGAAGATAAGACATGGACAAGCGATATTCATCAAATCATACTGAAAGATACAATTCGTTGTGCGTATTTTCTCGAAGTCACTGTAGGTTCTACACAAAAGCCCTTTCTTTAAAGTAATCATATCAGCCGACCTCCCTATCAAGGACTCTAGGAAACCAATCCGAAGACATCTAAGGGCGACGATGAAGTTCGCTCTTAATCCGAATCGCCGGTTTAAATGTTTTCTTTTCGAGCTTAGAGGTAAATGACAATGATGAAGAAATTTATGATTCCAATGGCTCTCGTGGGTTTGAGCATCCTAGTGGCCTGCGGTGAAGAGGATAGTGACGATGACGCGACGACGACCGCTACGGATGTCGAGGTATCCACAGGGACCGCACTCAATGTGGGAGTCTTAGCCTTAGGATCCATCGAAGCCGATGATGTAGGTCTTTCAAGTTCCGGTTTGTACTTGAAAAAACAGCTCCAAATGAATCTCCAGGACGGTGACAGTAGTGACAGCGACGAGGAGAGTGAAACCGTCAGCGATCGCGACTCTCGATGCTCAGTTTATGGCAACCCGATGACAACAGACGGAACGCGGATGGAACAAACCGATGCTGAATTTCCCCTAGCCTCCATGTACTGTGCTGTAGCCTTCAATTCAGGATCACCTGACAGCGTACTTGGGGCTATTGGGATTCCCGGAGTTCTGCTTTGCGAACTTGAGCGTGCTGGTGCTTGGGATTCTGACGACGACTGGACCACAGAAGGCAACAACGTAGGAAACATCACAATCACCCTCTCCACAAATTGCGCCGATGCCTGGATCGTCGAAAGGCTCTCTGACGGTGGCGATGGCGTCTACGCCCTTCAGGATGTAACTCTCACAGATCTTGGCGATGATCACGGCTACGATCGAAAAATCACACTCACGACAGAAAGTGAGCCTGAATCCTTCTATATCCGAGCGTCTAACAACGTGATCGCTGCTCGGGCGGAAGGATGGGCTTTTTCTGTAGATCTCGTTACTAACAGAGTCAACTACGAAACTCTTGGGGAATCTACCGATTCGGACAACAATACCAGCTACGTTCGCCGGATTAGGCTTGCCATCGATGGGGAATTATCCTCGACGGGCGCATTCTCCAGCATTAGCAGCATTGAAGCCCTGAAATTAGAAGGCCAAGGCGTTGATAGCTTCTGGAGCACTATAGTGACAGTGAAAGGCGAACCTGGAACAGCTGTGGCTTACAACTTTTATGAGATGGCACAGGGAACGACATTTCAGGCTGAAGAAGACGGTTGTAGCACAACCGACTGTTCGAGCATCACTCGCATCTCTGGCACTCAAAGTGAAATTGATACCTTTCACCAAAATGCCCAAGTGGACTTTCTGGTCCACGATGCAGAAACCGGAGTCATTGACTTTGATACCGTCGACCTCTCCGCAAATGTAACGTACTCTACAAGACGCTAGGTTCTATATCAAAGCCTAGAAGAGGGGAGCTTCACAAGCTTCCCCTTGTACCTCTAGCATCGTTTGCTGTTTCGTAAAAACATCACCAAAAATTTGATCGATGAACTGACATTCGTCGGCGTTAAGAGCCCCCCAACGTTCTTGAGAAATTTGGATGACCGCTGTCACGAATCTGATCATAACACCTGGCTTTCCACCTTCCTTAATATCGTCAGCTAAAAGCTGCGCAAAACGATCAGTCATCTCTATCAACATTTGCCCCTTTGCCTGAGGCTCGGTCACACCGCGTTTGGTCATGGTTTGGTCGACAAAGTATGCCAGTACAGAACCTATAGTATGAACGTCCGTAAAGTCAACAAAGTCACATGGATCACTTGAGAGCTTGCCATCCTCATACACAAACGACTTGACCTGACCATCGTTAAGTTCCTCTGAAGCTGGATTTCTCTGATCAAAGACGCAGCTCAAGCTAGTGATTTGTTTTGAGCTATTTCCAAAGACATAGTGAGCTAGCAAGTCTGCAACGCCTTCGTTGATGCCAGTCATCAGGCGCTGATCTTTAGCATCAGCAGGAGCTTGGTTGACAAACCAATTGCCATGAAATGGCTTGCTATCACGCCACTCTGTAAGATAGCCATACTCGACTCGGACATTGTCGGGTAAGAGGCTATAGAAAAGGTGGTGGCCATATTCATGAGCGACTATCCATGGGACTTCCCAAAACGGGGGCCGACCACTTTCTAGATAGTCCTCACTGGCGGGGTAAACGACAATATAGGTTGGCACTCCAACAAACCTTTCAGAGAGCACCCAGGCTGCGTTATCTGTAAGTGACACCGACGTCTTTTGATCGGAGTGTGCGAACTGAATATCTGGCAAGACTAGAACACTGGTAGAGTCAGGCAGGCTTTCTAAATCCAAACTACTTAAAAACGTTTCTACTAGATCAAAGGCACCGGCCACGCTAAGGCTTGCCGCTTCAATAGAGTTTCTAGGAAAATTTTGGCCTTCACAGATACGTAGGACTCTTGGATTGCTGGTCACATTCGAGTCCTCAAGACAGTCTGGCGATAGCAGCTCGTTCAAGGATTTAGTGAATCGACACTTGTCTTTGATGGTGTATACCTCTTGAAACCCGTAGAGGAACTGATTCACAAGATTAGATTCCATTCGATCGGTTGACGTCCAGTTCTGCTGGAAGGGCGAGTTGGTAAGCTGCTGGCCGTTCCACAGCGTGAAGTCGAGCTGATCGAAGGTCGCAACACCCTGGCTGCACGAGCCATCGATGAGAGGTAAGATTGTAGGCGCAGGAGAAAGACGCGTTTCTCCAACCTTCGCTTCCTTGTCTTCACTTGCCTTTGTACAAGCAGTCAGTAGAGAGACAAATGCCAAAGAGGATACTAAGAACCGATTGGTCATAACCGAACTCCTGTGATGTAACTACGAAGCCTCTTTCTTTCATACCGCAAACTTCGCAAGCCTTAAAGTAAGACCATTGTAAGCGAAAAAAAGCTTTCAATGGATTGAGTTTTTTCAAGCACCCCACACCGTCAATGAGTACAGCCTTCCGATCCAAAAGGGCTGTTCTTGAAGGCGATTCTGGGTTAAAGCTATGAAGCTTTAGCATTGCGTCTAGCAAATACCATTTAGACGCATAAATACCTTTGTACTCGATAAGGACGTGTCATGACAAAGAAACGAAACATTTTGATTACACCCGCCCTACCTTATGCCAATGGCCAAATCCATCTGGGCCATATGCTTGAACACCTCATGGTAGACATTTGGGCTCGGTATTTCAAAATGCAGGGTCATGACTGCCAACTTATCTGCGCCGACGACACACATGGCGCGCCTATCATGCTTAGTGCTCAGAAGCAGGGTATCACACCCGAGCAGCTCATCGACCAGGCTCGGAAAGACCACCTTCGAGACTTCGAAGGCTTTGAAGTGGCCTACGATAATTACTCGTCCACCAACACTGAAAACAACGAGGCACTTGCTGCATCCATATTTGAAGCTCTCAGCAAGGGCAATCATCTGGAGCGGAAGTCTTTGAAACAGGCTTACTGCGAACATGATAAGATGTTTTTACCAGATCGCTTCGTCAAAGGGACCTGCCCAAAGTGTGGCGCCGAGGAGCAATATGGCGATGGATGCGAGGTCTGTGGCACTGTTTATAGTGCGCACGAGTTGAAAAAGCCCTTTTGCTCGCTTTGCGGCAATCAGCCCGTACAAAAGGAAAGCGAGCATCTGTTTATTCGCTTGCAGGATTTCAAAGATTTTCTGAAAGAATGGGTTCCTCAGCACACAGGGGCATCTATCAAAAACAAGCTCGATGAATGGCTCAAAGACGACCAACTGCAAAGCTGGTGTATCTCAAGAGACGAGCCCTATTTCGGCTTTGAAATCCCTGGCCATCCCAAGAAATACTACTACGTGTGGTTCGACGCTCCTGTTGGTTACATGGCCTCCTTCAAAGAATGGTGTGACCGCAACGACCGCAACTTTGAAGAGGAGTGGAATCGCGAGGATCGCGAAATCTACCATGTGATTGGCAAAGACATCGTTTACCATCACAGCCTGTTCTGGCCATCAATGCTAAAAGCATCCGGCTACCGCACGCCAAGTAAAATCATGGTGCATGGCATGCTCAACGTTAACGGCACGAAGATGAGTAAGTCTCGTGGCACTTTTATCATGGTTCAAACCTACCTCAAGCACATGGAAGCCGCTTACATGCGCTACTACTTGGCATGTAAGATCAATAGCGGTGTGGACGATTTAGATCTCAATTTGCAAGACTTCGTCTCTCGGGTGAATTCAGATCTCATCGGCAAAATTACAAATGTCGCATCGCGGGGCGCATCGATGCTTCACAAGCTCGATGGCACCATGGGCAGCCTTTCTACAGAAGGTCGAGAGCTAGTCGAAAAAGCTCTAAAGATCGGTGAAACCGTAGCTCAGCATTACGAACAGGCTGACTTCTCGAAAGCCATGATTGGCATTCGCGATATTGCTGACGAAGCGAACAAGTATTTCGATCACTACGAGCCTTGGAAGCTGATCAAGACAGACCAGGATAAGACTAAGGAAGTCTTGACTACGATTCTGAATTTGTTTCGGATTATGGCCATCTACCTTAAACCAGTACTGCCGTCTTACACAGCAAAGGTGGAAGAGCTTTTCAACGAAGGGCCTTATACCTGGGAAAATGCTACGGAAGTACTTGAAAACCATGGGATCAAGCCCTTCAAGCACCTCTTGAAGCGCATTGATCCCAAACAGGTGGAAGCCATCCAAAACGAAACGAAAGAATTTTTAGGTCAGCAGGGACAGCAAGCTAAGAAAAAGACGAAGAGCAAGGCAAAAGCTTCTAAAAACTCTGATGAGATTGCAGACACCATCGACTTCGATCAGTTCATGAAAGTGGATTTGCGGGTAGCAAAAATTGTCGATGCTAAGCCGGTGGAAGGAGCTGACAAACTCCTGCAACTTACTCTCGATATTGGCAAGGCAGGTCAAAAAAACGTTTTTGCTGGCATCAAATCGGCTTACAAGCCTGAAGATTTAGTGGGCAGACTCACCGTTATGGTTGCCAACCTCGCGCCACGGAAGATGAAGTTTGGAATGTCAGAAGGGATGGTGCTTGCAGCCGGTGACGGAAAAGATATCCACATCTTATCCCCAGACTCCGGAGCGCAGCCAGGGCAAAGGATTAGCTAAATTTGAATCACGATCAGTTTATCAAATATCACTTTACTCAAGCTTTACGGAGTATTGTTCAGCTTAGCCAAAAGATCGATCAGCTTTGGGATTGCGAGGGCCATCAAGAGCGTCTCGCAGACCTCAGACAGATCCTAGAGTGGTGTGGAGAACATCCGCACCAACTGGTCAAGGAGCTTCAACGACATGAGCGTTTAGTTCACGAGCACATCAGCCGAGACCACTTCCTAGGAATACTTGTACCTCTAGAGCGGAATCACAGTCGCGGTGTGGTGGACCACGATCTGGAATTAGTTGAAGGCGATCGCCCCATACCCCAAGAAAGTAGCACACTACCCGTGTATGTGATCATGGATAATATCCGATCCGCATTCAATGTTGGTTCAGCCTTTCGTACCTGCGAGTGCTTTGGAGTTCGCAAGCTCTATCTCTGCGGATATACAGCCACTCCCGAAAATGACAAAACTCGCAAAACAGCTATGGGAACGAGCGACCTGGTGCCCTGGGAGCACTTCAAGACGAGTCATGAGGCCATCAAGAAGCTCCAGGACGAAGGCATTAGGGTCTATGCGTTGGAAACAGCATCGAATGCGGAAAATCTTTACCAAGCCAGCCTAACTGGACCTATAGGAATCGTCGTTGGTAATGAACGCCACGGAATGAACCCCAGTGTTATAAAGGCTTGTGATGGAGTGATTCAGATACCGCTTCGTGGCAGGAAGAATTCTCTGAATGTGGGGGTCGCCCTAGGAACGACCCTTGGTGAAGTCCTTAGGCAGCATCAAGGCAGCAACCCCACGCAACTCTAACGCAGAAACAATCGTAAGGCTTTTTCCTTCCACGAGCTGAACGGCAAATAGCGAAACGGAGGATCAATAAGGCTTGAGGACTGGACGATAGGCTTTTGGTGAGAGAATGTTTCAAACGAATACTTGCCGTGGTAGCCACCCATACCACTCGGACCCACTCCACCAAATGACATTTTATTATTAGCCAAGTGAATCATAGTATCGTTGATACAGCCACCGCCAAAGCTGAGCCTAGACTGAAACTGTTCCATATCCGAAGCATCTTCACTGAAAAGATAGGCAGAAAGAGGTTTGGGATATCTCTTGATAAATTCGATAGCTTCGTCCCAAGATTGATAGCTGACAACAGGCAGCAAAGGGCCAAAGATCTCTTCATTTAGGACTGCTGAATCAGATTCGGCTTCTAGCAAGCAAGGTGCCATAAACCGATCTTCAGCTCGCACAGGTCCTTCCCAGATCACACGACATTGTTCCTTCATTTGAAGAAGACGATTGAAATGCCTTTCGGAAATAATCCGACCATAGCTAGTATCCTGCGGATTGTCGGCTTGAAAGCCTTGGCTAAGCTCATTTTGTAAAGCTGGGATGAACGAGTCTCGAACCTGCTCATCGACCAAAATATAGTCAGGCGCTACACAAGTCTGACCAGCATTGGTTAATTTTCCAAAGGCAATTCGTTTGGCAGCAACATCTATCTTTGCAGATGAAGTAACGATACAGGGGCTTTTGCCACCTAACTCTAAGGTTAGGGGTGTGAGATGCCGACCAGCTACTTCAGCTATGGACGCTCCTACTTGGGTGCTACCAGTAAAAAACAGGTGGTCCCATGGCCTATCGATCAAGTTTGTCCCAACCTCGATACCACCCAAAAACGTGGTGACATACTCTTCAGGAAAAATATCGGCAAGCATCTCTGCCATCAGCTCTGAGCATGAAGGTGATAGCTCTGACGGCTTGAGTACTACACAATTGCCCGCAGCTAGAGCCCCAATGATGGGAACTAAGGAGAGGTAGAAGGGATAGTTCCAAGGACTAATCACTAAAACGAGTCCAAGGGGTTCGGGCCTGATGTAGGACTTCGATGGAGCCAAGTGTACCGGTGTCGCCACGCGCTTTACCTTCATGAGGCTCTTCAGGTGTTTACGAAGATAAGTGATTTCATGTCGAATCAACCCAATCTCGGTCATCAGGGCTTCTCGGCGCCCCTTGCCCAAGTCTTTTTCGAGCGCCTTAAATATTTTCGGTTCGTATTTTTGAACTAAATCTTGAAAACGGCGCAGCTGTTCCATCCGAAAGCCGTATTCCTGGGTTCGGCCCGATTCAAAGTATGACCGTTGCAACTCCAAAATGCGGGGCAGTGAAAGCCCTGAAACACTTTTAATATCGTTGTCGTGCGTCCTAGCTATAGCCGTTTCCATAGTGTCTCCTAAAAGACTTTAAGTCAGTTGCCTACGATCATCCTTGCTTGGAGGCATCTTAGCGGTGACGGCCGGTCTTCTCAAACAAGTTTTCGAAGTGGACTGTAGAATAGCCTGAATTTTGGTTATGGTTAGATAAGAATGACCACTTCACATCACCGATACGAAGTGGCCTTCCACTAGGAAACGGGATTTTCACCAGCCTTTGGTGCTGGAGAGGGCATGCTAACTCGTGTCTTCGTGCAATGGACATTGCGACAGCAATCAACTCTTGAAGGAGGCAGTTGAATGCCATTGAATTTCAGAGAAAGCAACCGGCGCCTAGCGTTATGGCAGTCAACCTTACCAATCGCAAGTTGCTATCTGGCCAATTTTACTGGAAGGAATATTTCTAGCACCCAATGGTATAGGAGCGGGAGGAAGCCGGTAATTGGGACTCAAGGACCTTGCTAATTTAGCCGATTTAGAGTAGGCTGAATGTTGCTTAACCTAGGTAGAGGGCCCATGAACAAATAACTTACCCAAACCACTCGATCAAACTCTAATCGACTACCGAGGTAAGTTATGACTGCGACTATATATTTGCGCCTATCTAGCATTGGCCATACACACCATCAGCAAGAGTATCCCACATTTACAGATATCTCCTGTCATCTTTCACCAGGATGGACCGGCATTGTAGGACCCAACGGTTGTGGAAAGTCGACTCTCCTAAAGATTGCTAGTGGAGCTTTGCAGCCCACCCAGGGTAGCATTCAAAGCAAGGGGCTAGTCACATCCTGCCCCCAGGAAGCTCTAACGCCTCCTCCCAGGATCGATGATTTCCAGGAGGACTACTCTGGCTACGCAATGATGATCAAGGAAAAACTTGATCTCTTCGAAATCCTACTCCAGCCTTTTGAGGCCTTAAGTTTCGGGGAACGAAAACGATTGCAGCTAGGCTGCGCATTCTATTTCCAACCTGATATCCTGCTTCTCGATGAACCGAGCAATCACCTGGATGAAAAAAATAGGCTTGCTCTTCTAGAACTTCTTCAAAGTTTTAAGGGTTTAGGCTTGCTCGTTAGCCACGATCGTCTGCTGCTCAATGAATTATGTCAGCAGTGTATTGTTTTTAAGGACGGGTCAGCAGGCTTGATGGCTGGTAACTACCAGCAAATTCAGGATTTGCTTGATTCTCAGGCCTCCACTCAAGAACACATGGCCCAGGTAGCAGCGCAAAAAATAAAAAAAGTAGAGCGAGAGCTGCAGAGGGTTCGTCAGGAAGAGTCTCGATCAAAAGGTAAGTTGAGCAAGCGCTCTGTCGATGGCAAAGACCACTCAACAAAAGAGAAAATCAACCTCGCCAAACTCACTGCCAAAGACGGGAGCCTCGCGGGTAAAAAATCGAAGCTAATCCGCGACAAGGAGAAGATCCATCACGAGAAAGCTCGTATCGGCTATCAAAAATCCTTCGAAGGGAAGGTCTTTTTTGACAATCCCGAGCAGGCCCAGCGAACACTTTTACACTTGCCATCTGGCCTTGGATCGATGGCAAGCGGCCGTCTCCTGAGGAATCCAGAGCTGACGATAAAAAGTTTGGATAAGGTAGCCATATCTGGCCCCAATGGCTCTGGCAAGTCGAGCTTTCTCCAATGGGTTTTGACCTCTCAAAATCTTCGCACCCAGAAATATTTCTATCTGGGTCAAGAGCTAGCTCTTGATCAGCAACAAGCGATCATCGACAATTGGCAAGGCCAAACAAAAGAGTCTTTCACACAAAGTATCCACATTCTCGCTCGCTTAGGGGCTGATACGAAGAAATTACTTCGAACTCCATCATTTTCTCCCGGTGAAGTGAGGAAAATAGCAACGGCCTGGGCTATTGCGAGCAAGCAAGAGCTGTTGATCCTGGACGAGCCTACCAACCACCTCGACCTGGATTCCATGCGGAGACTTGAAAGTGCATTGGCCGATGCCCCGATAGCCATTCTTCTTGTGAGTCATGACAGAGCGTTCAGACAGAGAATTTGCCGAGATTTCTTTAGGATTGAGCGGGTCAATGACGGCTCTGAGCTTATCAGAGACTAAGTCAGCAGTAGGTTTTCAGATTTAAGAAAAAGGTGGCAGGGTATTTTTCTACCCTGTTTGGAAGATAACTTGGAAGGCACATCTACATTGCTTGGCTGGTAGTTTTAGGTCGGCAGGTTGAGCTTCCTTGAAATTATTGGGTAGCTCCATCCTTGCTACTCCTTTCTCTACGGCCAAGCCCCCTTACTGCACAACGAAGAAACCTTCACCGTAACACCAATCCAATTGTCGCCGATCCAAAGAATTCTTCGTCTAACTCCTCGTGGGCGGAGTCGATACTAGTTTTATGCAAACGTCGTTTCGACAGCAGCATATTTTGTTTAGAGGACTACGATAAGGAACCTTGCTTATGTTAGAGGAAAAACGTTCTGTCGCCCGTAAATTCGTATCGTTAGCAACAATTGATCAACAGCTTAGCCTTCAGGTATGCAGCCAGTCTTTCCCATGTAAAGTGCGCGACGTCTGCCCTTCCGGAATTAAACTCAGTATTCCCAAAAAAGCTTGTTTCAAGCTAGGTGACTTCGTAACGTTAGCCATTGCAAAGCATCAAATTTTTATTCCACTGCAGGTGTCTTGGCTTCATAGCAGCGATCTATATCAAGACATAGGTTTTAGATCCCACGATTTTGATATCGAAACCGTCATCCAAGGTGTGATTGCTTTAGAGATTCATCGCCGAGTTTCAAGAAAACGCTGCTTCACCAAAGCAGGATAGATTGCATTGATCAAACTTGGGCATCTCGCTCATGACTTAGTGAATACTCCATCTTACATACCATCTAAAAAATTTAGCTGGTATGTCCTCCGAGCCGAAGATAAACTGCTATGTTTAAGCGCTCGCCTTTAATTTATCTGAATGTCCACGAATGTGGCTAGCCTGAAGTAAAACTTCATAAAGGTCGTGCTTCCGCACAGGCTTTGATAAAACCCGTTCCATTCCGCATTGATGGCAGCGATCGATATCATCTTTCATAACACTTGCAGTCAATGCACAAACCAGTGGAGTATGCCGCCCCTTTCGATCTTTTAGAATCTCTGCTGTCGCCTCAAAACCATCCATCACCGGCATGTGGCAATCCATAAAAATCACATCAAAATTTGATCTAGATTCTGCTGCACAAGCGAGTTGACCGTTTTCAACAATCGTTGGGCTGAATCCAAGCGACTTAAGGCTCATTTCTATCACCATCTGATTGACATTGTTGTCTTCAGCCACCAAGATCTTCAGGTCAGAGTCTAACAGCTCCAGGTCCATCTTAGCTTTTTGTCGCATGGGTCGCAGCTGAGCAATGCTCACTGGAAGCGACACCTTAAAAGTACTACCAAAGCCAATTTCAGTTTCGACATCAATCTTGCCACCCATCAGCTGAACGAGGCTGCTACAGATAGACAGCCCTAAGCCGGTGCCCCCGAATCGTCTTGTTGTGGACATATCCGCCTGTGAAAACGGGGTGAATAGTTTTTGGAGGTTCTCTTCATTGATACCGATCCCACTATCTTCAATGATAATTTCAAGCACACGATCCTTGCCACCATGAGTTTCATCATTGGCTACAATAAGCTTCGCCTCGACTCTAACCGACCCCCCAGGAGAAAATTTGATAGCATTGGATATGAGATTATTGAGCACTTGCTGAAGCCGATAACGGTCGCAAACAGGATATTCAGCCGTATTCATGTCCAAAGAATAACTCAAACTGACACTATTTCTGGATGCTGTAGAGCTAAAAAGATTGATCAGGTTTTCCAGTAAATCCCGCATATCAACCGGTGCTGGCTCAAGCTCGACTTTGCCCGCCTCTAATTTCGAGTAGTCGAGAATATCGTTAATAATCGATAGCAAGGACTGCCCGCTAGCGACGATGGAATGGATCGCTTGATAGTGAGGGTGGTCCTTCGGGGTCTCTTCCAGAATCTCCTCCGATAGGCCCATCACTCCATTTAAAGGTGTACGAATTTCATGGCTCATATTCGATAGAAACATCGACTTTGCTCGACTCGCCTGTTCAGCGGCAGACTTAGCTTTTTCAGCTTCGAGCCGCGCTTGGACCAAGCGGTGCTCATGGGTTTTGATATCGGTGATTTCCCAGCAGACTCCGAGTATGACAGATCGCTCTTCATGTCGACGCACCTTCCCTTTCAGCCTCAAGTAGCGCACAAACTCGTGCTCGTTTCCAACGCGAACATCCAGCTCAATGTCGACGATGGATTCCACAGACAAAAGCTTTTTCTTTAACGATGCGTAGTCGTCAGGGTGAATCGATGACTTCAGCCGCGTAAAAGATATCAGGGAGTCTCCTTGATCTTGTTCCGTAAGGGCTCGAAAGCGCTCATCCCCTCGCAACGATAGCTGGATTGGGTCGAACTCCCAGATGCCAATATTCGCAGCTTCAAGAGTTAGATTTAAATTATCCGCAACACGGCCTAGCTTTTTCGATTGTTTGGCGATCGTTCGGCTCAAACTTTGCCAAGATGACTGATCACTTTCAACTTTCTCGTGGAGGAGCACCGCCAGGGCAATTCCATAGGCGAACAACCTCAGGATATGCCAGGCCCACCAAGACACATCCCAGAGCTTGCTCGCCTCAAACATCATTGCAGCAGCTGCAAACGACAGACAATGAAGGCTAAATAGGAGATCGTGGATACATCTTTGCCGATAATAGTCTCGGAGAAGTTTACCTCCAGCCAGCGCTAGCCCAAGACCACCTCCCCAGTTCAGGAAGATCGCATTGCTGCTAAAATGGCCACTGTCCGTAAGCATTCTCGGGATCAGTTCTGGCCAAGTTTGAGTGCATAAAAAAATTGCACTGAGCACAACCCCCAGGATAGCTAGGCCCGGCTTGGGCGGAATGGGATCGATCAGCTTCGGGAAAAATACGCTCAAAAAAAACAAACCACCAACAAAACTAGCCAGGCTATGCAAAAAAACAAAATTGTTCCCGGGGCTAATGACGCCGTGCATACCATCAATCACGCCCATAGCAATCATGGCCCAAGCCACTGGTTTGGTATTGCCTGAATCCGAAAAGATCTCTCCCCATCGGGAGAGTAGTGCCAACCCCACTGCAAGGGCGATCAACGATCCAGCAACTTCCACCGCTGCGTGCAAAGGCTCCTGAACGAGTGTGACTCCTTGGAGGCTTGACTGGGAGAGAAACCACGACAAAAAATGAACCCCTAAAGTCAGCATAATGATGCCGCCAATAATCCTATGCATGGGGAAATGATTCATGGTTACCTCAATGCACTACACATTCCTCGGATTCGCATCTCTATTATCGGGACCCTAGTCTTGTTCTGTAGGCTTGGCGAGCCACAGACTACGGAGAACCCACAAAATCAGCTTGTTATGTATCGTTTTGGTAGCTTACAGATTCTTACTTAAGGAAATTTTTAATGGAATGAGCGTGACCGTGGGCTAGGCGGGGATTGAGATTAATTCCAATCAAAAAAAGCCGTACAGTTTTAATACTGTGCGGCTTTTTTTGGTGGAGGTAAGCGGAGTCGAACCGCTGACAACTGCGCTGCCAGCGCAGTGCTCTACCAACTGAGCTATACCCCCATTCCCGAAGGAATTGAATATATTGCCCATCATCATTTCTTTGTCAAGCTTTATGAAGCACGAAAATAGGAAAACCAGAGACTCTCTTCCAAAAAAGTGAAGATTCTTGTGGATGTGTTTTGCTGTAAAGACTAGAACTGCCTGGGAGACTGTTGGCATTTTGAATTAGCTAGCAAAATTAGCGGGATTAAGTTTTTGGGTTCCAAGGGAGCCTCACACAACATAAGGCCGTTTCGCGCTTAGCTTGAACTTGCTGAACGAGTTAATTAGGATAGCACCTTGTGCTCATACTTGCGGAGGAATTATGGCAGAGGCAACCCCTACAGCACCTAAAAATAATCTACCCATTTTAGGTATCATTTTGGCAGTGATAGGCTTAGCCATCAGCGCCTACGCTCTGATACATCACATTGAAGTCAAGCAAGTCGGCCAGACCGATGCGTTTTGTAATATCAATGCCACATTCAGCTGCGACGATGTGGCCAATAGCGAGTACAGCGAGCTATTTGGCAACCCACTCGGCTTGTGGGGCATCGCCTACTTCTTAGGACTGATCCTCCTTCTGATCGCCGCTATGGTGAAGGACGAGTATCGCCGCGACACTTTACCAACCTATGCACTGATGTCTGGCTTGGGAATTGTCTCGTCACTGGCACTCTTTGGCATCTCATACTTTCAAGTTGGCGCTCTTTGTTTAAGCTGCATCGGCGTTTATACGGTTTGCCTCATCCAAGGCCTTGTCACCTTCTTCCTCAGAGACGAGATCCCAAGTTCGTGGAGCCTGAAGGGTCTCTACAACGGTGGATTCTACATGCTGATCGCCCTGCTTGGCGCTATTGGTGGTTATCAGGTTGTGGAGCCAATGCCTCAGAATAACTTCACTCCAGATGTTCCCAAATCTGCAGAAGAGGTCCGTGAGATCTTAAAAAATATGAAGGTCCCACAGATCAAAGTCGATCGTTCGGCATATTCGGGGATGGGTGAGGATTATCGAAAAGGTGGCGACGATGCTAAAGTCACCATTGTCGAGTTTGCGGATTTCCAATGCCCTGCTTGCCAGCAAGCCTCGCAGACCCTTCATCAGATCTATAAAGAGTTCGGCAACCAGGTTCTCGTGGTGTTCAAGAACTACCCCCTCGACGGCTCTTGCAACAAGAATATCGGCGGCAATCTTCACGAGCACGCCTGTAAGGCGGCAGTTGTCGCACGTTGCGCAGGTCGCTATGGAAAGTTCTGGCCCATGCATGACCGCATCTTCGCTGAGCAGAGAAAAATCGATGCTTCGCGTTTAGAGCTATGGGCTCTTGAAATGGGTATCACCAAAGAGCAACTCAACGAGTGCCTCAGCTCTAAAGATATCATAGCAAAGATCCAAGCTGACATTGAGCAAGCAACGCAGCTAAACATCCAAGGAACGCCAGCCATATTTATTAATAGCATGCCCGCGGGTAATCGCTCCTATGAGGCCATCCGCAGTCAAATCCTTATGCACTTGGACCTTTAAAATATGAAGCTTGTGTTTGAGCACCATTACCAGCAAAAGTACTTAGAAATCAGCTTTGAAGAGCCGCTGACGATTCGTAGTAGTGACGACATTATGGAACTTCGGCAGCAGTGGCTTGCCGGGCTTAGCTCCTGGCATTCCCCATACAAGGCCATCATCAATGGCGAAGGCATTAGGGTGGACCCTGACAGCAATCACCAGGAGATTCAGGACGCTCTGGAGCGCATGGCTAAGCTCTTGTCTGGCTTCTTCCTGAAAAAGGCTGTCATCTACGGCCTGCCCAACGATGATCAAGCCCTTTTCCCCTTTGAGCCTGCCGCAGACAAGGACGAAGCCTACAAGCTGGCCGGTGTTCGCGACACAGGCCCCAAAGTAGCGACGGATTTTCGATCCGCCATCACTCTGCAAAATCACTTCAAGCAGCACGTTATGGAGCTATCCTTCGAAGCCCCTGTCCATATCGATAGCAAAGATAAGGTCATGGCTCTGCGAAGCAAAATCACCAATAATTTGATGCAATGGCATTCCGCCTGGAATCTTTTGATCGATTGCTCGAAGCTTGAATTCAGCCAGGATATGGAGGAGGAATTCAATAGTATGATTCGCTTCTTCAAAGGCTTCTTTCTCAAAGAGATTCTTGGCTACACTCCGAAGGAGAAAGGGCTGTTTTACCCATTCAAAGTCTATCGTTCTCGCCATGCAGCTGCTGGCAGACTTGAATCGGAAGGTCATTTTTCAGGTGAAGACGCTAATTGTCAAAGTCGAAAATAACGCTTTAACTAAATCCCTAGAGGTTACGGAAAGGAAATCGAATCGTGAGCCCAGTTGAACTTATACCTGTACAAGGATCCCTAGTATTGAGAGCTAGAGGCTCTGAGTTGCTCATCCTACCCCAGTATATTATCGAGCTAAAAAAGCTTAGTGAGCCTAAAAAATTCGCCAACTTTTTCATGCAAGAAGCGCTTATCAATCGCCCCGCTCGGAAGCTGTTCGAAGCTTGGCTCAGAAAAGATAAAAGCCTTTGGAAGCGGCTATATCATGTTATAATGAACGAAATTGAAGTCGATGAAAACGCTGCAGAGTCAGTAGCAGAAAGTAACTCAGAGGAGGCGCCAAGTGCGGATGCCCCAAGTGCGGATGCCCCAGCTGATAGCCATGAAGACGAAGAGTCAGACACAAGTGACGACGGTGAAACGCCGGTAGCAAAGAAAGCAGCAAGCAAAAAGAAAGCAACTAAGAAAAAGGCTGCCAAAAAAGCCGAGCCTAAGCCTGCTAAAAAGAAGGCAGCGAAAAAGGCTGAAACGAAGCCTGCCAAGAAAAAAGCGGCAAAGAAGAAGGCCGCTAAGAAGAAGGCAGCGAAAAAGGCCGCCAAGTAGGAGAGCCTCTTGATCCGAAAATTCCTGGTTTGCGGTAAGCAACAGCTTTATCTGCAACAGCAGATTATCGAAGGATTTAGCGAAATTGGCAAAGTCATCGAGCTGCAGCTGCCCATCCGGAATTTTTGGGATATTGAGGAGGATATCAAGGAGGTGAACTACCTGCTTTCTGCTGGTGAGTCGTCCTCCGAGATTGTTACGGCCTACCGGAAAGTTCTTCGAAGCTGTGCGCAGTATGCCACAAAGGAAGATGATCGCTTATGGTTATACCTTCATGGAAGTGAAAAACGTTAGCAAACCAGCCATTTTTTTAGATCGAGATGGTGTTCTCATTGAAGACTTCGGTTATGTTCACCGCATCGAAGACGTCAAGCTTTTCCCAGATGTGGCAGAAGGCTTGAAAGCCCTTCGAGCAGAGGGATTTCGACTCTTGGTGGTGACGAACCAGTCGGGAGTCGCACGGGGTTACTTTGAAATTGATGCTGTTCACCGTTGTCATGACGAAATAGACCGCCAATTGCAAGCCCATGACGTGACTATCGACAGCTATTTCATCTGCCCTCATCACCCAAAAGGCAACACGGCCCCCTGGAACGTCACCTGCTCTTGCCGCAAGCCAAAGCCTGGATTACTTGAGCAGGCTAATAAAGAGTTCGGCACGGTAATGGACAAGAGTTTCATCATTGGTGATAAAGCCTCTGATATAGAATGTGGTCGGGCTGCGGGTATCCGAGGCATACAGATCGATCGAGGGCAGTATCCTAAGGATGAAAAGGCTTTTGGTCTCGTCACTAGCTTTGCTGAGGCAGTGGAGATTATCCTAACAGCGACTTAGGGGCTGTTGATCTTAGGAACACGGTAGCTGGTCTGACTGAATCGAGGCAAGGCTAGGAGAGAAGAAGAGGCATGTCAGGAATATGTTGACGACGGGCAACATCGGATTGCATTTATCAAGGCATATCAGATGCTTATGCTCCACAAACGCTAAAAGTATCTAGTCTTTTTGCTTCTGATCCTTGTATTTTCTTAACAGGGTCTTGATCCTAGGACCGCACCGCTCGCCTTTGCAGCCACCGCAACCTGTGCCAACCTTGCGGTTAACATCAGCCACAGTGTCGGAGCCTTCTAGGCCTTCAAGCACCTTAGATAGGGGAATACCCTTGCATATGCAAACCACGCGCGACAAGATCTTGGCTTTGTCCGGTGTTTTTTTATCATCTTGATCGGTCATCAAAACTTCTTTGGATCCCAGCTTACTTGTTAATTTCTATCAAAAACCCAGTAAATAAAGGATTTTATCCCTTGATATAAAGCATATTCAGCCATGATAGCCAGCGTGGATCGAGGTACTGAAATATGGCTACTGTACCATTACAACTTGCATGAAAAATGACACAAAAGCAAATGCGATTCGTCTTCCAAAGGAGCCATGAGCTAGCCCAAGCCAGCAGCAAAGGGCCTAAGGGGAGCCCAAACTCTAGATTCACCAGATGCCTCCAGCTGAATCCGGTGTGCATCAAGGCAAAGATGATGCCAGAGCCGTACCCAGCAAAGAGCACCGGACTCTTCGCTTTCAATAGATCGGTCAAGCCCAGCCTAAACATCAGCTCTTCGACCAAAGGCACCCAAAACACACTGATGAGCAGCTGATGAAGGCTAGGAGCAATAGATTTATTATAGTTCAAACCACTTAAGCCAGCGACAATGGCAGCCAACAGCGCTGGGCTTAGGGCCAGCAACCACCAGAACCATCGGCCACCAAGCACAGAGAACACCTCTCTGTCACCCTTTTGGTAAAACCAGATCACAACAGCAATCGCGAAAAAAGAGGATAGAAAAGCCGAAGCCGGAACTGCGGGCAAGCCCCCCAACTCTCTTACCCAATAGTAAAGCTCCCCCAAAATTAAGGAAACTCCGCACCATAGCCCAACGGTTTTTAAAATATCCTGCCGGTGCAACGAAACCTTTTCCTCTCGCTAGACGAAATCTTTATACGCCAAGTGCCTAACGGCGGCACCGCTCCATTTTATGCCTTAGCAAGGCAGCTAATCTAGGATAACATATGCGTTCAAACTCCCTAAAAGGTTCTCACCCATGAAGTATTTGGTCCTTCTTCTAACCATAATAAGTTCCGTAAGCCACGCATCAGAGTCAGCTTGGCGACAGCAAGACCATTCGCAAGCTCGCTTAATCATGGATAAGTCAGCTTTGGTTCCGGGGGGCTCCCTGCGACTGGGAGTGTGGATCAAACTGGAGGACCACTGGCATACATACTGGGAGAATCCAGGGGACTCAGCTAGCTCGGCTGTTTTCGCATTCAAAACTCCTGATGGCTATAAATCCTCGCCGATCCAGTTCCCCTTACCCCAGAGAATTCCAGTTGGTCCTTTAATGAGTTTTGGATACGAAGGTGAGGTCCTACTCAGTAGTACCATTCAAATCCCATCTTCTGAATCGGCTCACTTGGGAGAACGACGATCTCTGGCGCTAGATGCTGAATGGCTGGTTTGTAAGGAGGAATGTATACCAGCCTTTGAGCTTTTCGAGTTTGAACTGCCCATCGCAGAAACAGCGTCTGCAACTGAGCATATGTCTCTCTTTACCGAATATGATTCCACGATCGCTTCGCAGACTCACACAGCTGAATTAGAGCATCAGGAAAAAACTATGAGGCTTGAAATATCTGGGCTTCCAACGGAAGTTCAGATTCTAGACAGCCTCCCCTTTCCCGGTTCTGGAGTGAATCATCAAATGCCGATGATCACCCAAAATGGTGCTGGTAGCTGGATTATCACTCACCAAAGCTCCGATGTTTCCAATACGGAGCAGCTACCTCAGTTCTTGCTGATCAGTAAGCTAGCTGACACTGATCAAACCAACGGGATCGTCCTCCAAACCAAGCTGAAAAGCGGTCCTGCCATTGGTCAAATGCTACTTTTCGCCTTTCTAGGAGGTTTGATCCTCAACCTGATGCCCTGCGTCTTCCCCATCCTTACACTCAAGCTTTTTAGTTTTGCAAAAGCAGCGAGCCAGGATCGTGGCGCTTTGATCCGCTCCCAGTTAATCTACCTGGCTGGAATACTCAGCTGCTTTTGGATTATGAGCCTTGGGATCATGGCACTCAAGGCTGCGGGAAGCGTCGTTGGTTGGGGCTTTCAGCTTCAATCTCCAGCATTTGTAAGCGTTCTGATCATCTTGTTCTTCTTTCTTGGTTTGAACTTTGCTGGCTACTTTGAAATCGCTGGTCGTTGGACGGGTGCTGGCCAAGGCCTTACAGAGAAAAAAGGTTGGCTCGGTTCTTATTTTACCGGGGTACTCGCTGTAGTCGTCGCCTCACCCTGTACCGCGCCCTTCATGGGAGTCGCTCTTGGCTATGCTTTAGGCCAGCATTGGCTCGTCAATTTAAGTGTCTTTACAGCGCTAGGGTTGGGCCTTGGAGCACCGTATATCATTGCAGCTTTGCTACCTAAAGTAAGCCTTTTACTGCCAAGACCGGGTTTGTGGATGGTTCGCCTCAAGGAGTTCATGGCCTTTCCCCTCTGGGGCACCTGCCTTTGGTTGCTCACAGTACTCGGGCAACAGTTATCCATGATGGCCATTATTGGAGTGCTTTTCAGCTTGATGATATTGGTGTTTGCCATGTGGCTTTATCGGTCACTAACAAGTCCGGTATCATGGGTTTTATCCTCCGTAGCCAGCATTGGAGGCCTTGCAGTGCTGGTGTATACCTTACAAAGCACACCCAACCCAGAAGACGCGCTTGCGGTTGATGATCTTTGGACGCCATACCAGGCAGAAACCCTGGAGTCCCAGCTTGACGAAGGAAGCGCCGTCTTTATCAACTTCACTGCTGCTTGGTGTATCACTTGCCAAGTCAATGAGAAAACGACATTTCAAACGGAAAAAATAAAGTCTTATGTCAATCAACACGAGATCAAAATGCTCAAGGCTGACTGGACCAACCGTGATCCACACATCGCTGAGTTTCTAGCCCGTTATGATCGCGCGGGGGTGCCACTTTACTTGTTTTATCCCTCAGGGTCACGAACAGCTCAGGTTCTTCCAGAGGTTCTTAGCCCTAAAATATTTATTGATTCCATATCACTATGATAGGAGATTCCGATGAAGCGTTTCATTTCCGTTGTTACAGCTTTGCTACTCTCTCAGAGCATCTTAGCCCACAGGGCTGAAGCCAGCGCTGTCGTTGGCAAACCTGCCCCAACCTTTTCTCTTCCCGGCCATGATGGGAAGATGTACTCCTTAGAGAAGTTCAAAGGCAAGCACGTTGTCCTAGAGTGGTTCAACAATGACTGTCCCTATGTGGACAAGCATTACCACGAGAAGTATCGCAACATGCAAACACTGCAAAAAAATTGGACCGGTAAAAAAGATGTTGTTTGGCTGGCAATCATTTCGTCTGCACCAGGCAAGCAGGGTTACCTCACTGCTGCACAAGCCACGAAGATTAAGGAGGAAGCACGCAAGGCTCACATGACAGCGATCCTTCTGGACCCTAAGGGTACCGTAGGTAGGATGTATAACGCCAAGACGACTCCACATATGTTCATCATCGACCCGCAAGGGATCCTTCGCTACGACGGTGCTATCGATAACAAGACCTCACCACGCTTAGCAGCACTCAAAGCTGATGGACTGCAAAACTATGTCTCCGATGGGCTTGGCAATCTTATGGCAAGCAAGTCTGTGAACCCAAGCAAAACAGAACCCTATGGCTGTAGTGTGAAATACTAAGGCTAGACATTCCGAAAGTGGGGGGCTACCCCCCACTTTTCACACCGTCGGAACTGCATCTTGGCCCGCTACAATTTGTAACCTAGAAAAAGCCACGATCAGCATTTTCCTCTCTCACTCCGTTCTCAATCTGAAGTAGCTTGCCTTCAGAACAGAAATCAACCTTATTGGCATTAAGCCATAGCAATCGGAGATGAGAAATGAACAAAGCAAAAATTGCAGCCATTATGTTTGCCACCTTGTCCCTCACAGAAGTCGCTTCAGCTCGGGTCTATCGACACTGCGCAGGCGCGGTTAAGCTTAAATGGGTTCCACCAAGCAGTATTCAATACTTGCCCACTCAGAAGCTAGTATCAGATTTTACAGTGAAAGGGGATGCTCCCACCGGTCGACCTAACGAGGCGAGACGGCGAGCCAAAAGGCAGATCATGAAGTGTCTCAAGACCCATTGGGCCGATCGCTGGTCAACTTGGAAGGAGTACGATCGTGACCTTCTTCCTGATGCTTGCCTCAGCTCAAAAGTGAAGCATTACACTGCTGAGGATGTCGATATTAAATCGCAGATTGAGCGCGGGGCCTGTGATGCCTGGATGAGATTTATCGATGCCGATAAATTTCCTTCCATCACTGTGGGTGTCTATGCTTTTTCGGACGGTGATACTGGCTGTGACAGCCAAGACAAGCTCGCCAACTACCGTGTCACTCAAGAGATGTGCTCGCAACTCGACTAAGCAAATATTCGCCTAAAAAAACCAAGAGCCTTGGAGGAATCCTCTCCAAGGCTCGATCCCGCAACGTTCCGGCGCAAAATGCCTCTTGGATGCCTTCTCATCCTATGACATATTTCTCAGTCAGTTCAATCCCACGCATCCCAGCAGAAGGAGTCGATATGGCACGAAAACTAACCCTGATCCTCGCGATCTTAGGCAGTCCCCTAGCTGCTTTGGCAGCCTACAAAGAACCCCCTCCTGCTTTATCAAAGCTGATCGACGCCCCCAGGCTTCCCAACCAACTCGTTTCACCACAAGAGACCTACCTTCTGCTGATGACTCGCGTTGCCAATCCATCCGTAGAGGACCTCGCTCAGAATGAAGTCCGACTTGGTGGCATGCGCATCAATCCCAAAAATTTTACGCCAAGTCGGATTCGACAG
This sequence comes from Pseudobacteriovorax antillogorgiicola, assembly GCF_900177345.1. NCBI lineage: Bacteria > Pseudomonadati > Bdellovibrionota > Oligoflexia > Oligoflexales > Pseudobacteriovoracaceae > Pseudobacteriovorax > Pseudobacteriovorax antillogorgiicola. Next base: position 47,825 of record NZ_FWZT01000014.1, on the reverse strand, counting down.
TCTTACAAGGAATTGAGTGTTTTAGATATTAAGAGCAACAAGACTTTAGCAACAATCAAGGCTCCTCAAAAATCTAAGATCGCCTACCCTAAATGGTCTCATGACGGTAAAAAACTGGCCTATATCCTCGTACAAGATAACAAGGCAAGCTTGTTCATAGCAGAAGGCCCTAAATTTAAGACCAAGCTGCTAAAGACGAAGCAGCTAAATGCCCTTCATGGAGAACGAAGCTATCATTGGTCTTCAGACAGCAAACACCTGCTTTACATGGCCCGAGTCAGAAACAAATTCAACCAAGAAGCCGGCAAACTTCAGCCCGTGATCCAAGAAAGTAAGAATACTAAAACGGCTGTCCGTACTTACCAAGACCTGCTTAAAACTCCATCAGATGAAGCCTATTTCACTTACCTATTTGAATCTGAAATTCGGCAAGTCAACTTCAAGGGTCGCGATCAACAGCTCCTAAAACCAGATCTCTACCAAAGCTTCTACCCTGCCCCTCAAGGAGAAGAGATCCTCGCTACGATCCTGCAAGAGCCTTTTTCATATCTTGTCCCCTACTATCGCTTTCCCAAAGTTATCAATGTCTATCGCGACGGGAAAGTGGCGAGAAATATCGCAAGATTGAAGGCTAGCGATGATATTCCACAGGGCTTTTCTGCAACCTACGAAGGCCCGAGATCGGTGCAGTGGATTCCCAAATCAAACAACTGGTTGCTATGGGTGGAAGCGCGCGATCAGGGGGATCCGAAGAATAACGTAAAAGTCAGAGATCAAGTGATGATTTTGCGAGGGCTTCACAAAAAGCCAGAAGCTGCACTTGATCTTAAGTTCCGCTTTTCTGACGTTTCCTGGCTAGATGGTATGCAGGCATACGTCGAGGACCGCTGGTGGTCTTCCCGACAAGAGGCAGCTTATCTGTTAAACCTGAAGAGCCTGGAGAAGAAAACGTTTTGGCAGCGCTCCTATGAGGATGTCTATACCGATCCTGGCAATCCTACGAAAATAAATCTTGGTTCAGGTGAGTCACTAGTTCCCGTGGTTGATGGAAAAATATTTTTAAGTAGTATTGGTTATTCATCAGAAGGGAATCTGCCGTTCCTCCAAACGCTTGACCTCAAGTCAGGTGAATTAGAGAAAATTTGGCAAACCCCAGCACAAACCTATAGCCGTGTCGTCGCCCCTCTCGACCAGAAAGGCCAGAGGTTTCTCGTTCGCCGGGAAACTAATCTAGAGCCACCAAACTACTTCCGCATGAACCGCAGTAAAGACAAAATGTTGGCCATGACCGAGTTTCCACACCCTTACCCTGAGTTCAAAGACATCGAAAGACGGGAACTGCGTTACAAGCGTGATGATGGACTTGATCTATCCGCCACCCTTTACTTGCCTAAGGGCGCAAGCTCCTCTCAAAAGCTTCCCATTCTTCTATGGGCCTATCCACGAGAGTACAAATCTAAGAAAGCCGCTGGGCAGATCAGAACATCTCCTCACCAATTCAACCGCGTTTCCTACTGGGGGCCACTACCATTCTTAAGCCAAGGCTTTGCAGTTATGGATCGGGTCGCGATGCCTATCGTGGGAGAAGGTGGTGATGAACCCAACGACACCTTTGTCCGACAGTTGGTTGCCAACGCAAAGGCCGCTCTGGATACGGCGGCTGAGAGCGGAGTCATCGACACTTCACGGGCATTTATAGGAGGCCACTCTTATGGAGCCTTTATGACCGCAAATCTTCTAGCTCATTCCGACTTATTTGTGGGTGGGATCGCACGAAGTGGTGCCTACAATCGTACGTTTACCCCCTTCGGTTTCCAGGCTGAAGAACGAACCTATTGGCAAGCTCCTGACATTTACAACACCATGTCTCCCTTTCAAAATGCCCACAAAATCAACGAACCACTTTTGCTCATACACGGCGCCAATGACAATAACTCAGGAACGTTTCCCATGCAGAGCGAGCGACTCTACCATGCCATCAGCGGCTTGGGAGGTACCGTTCGTCTTGTCATGTTTCCTAATGAGAGTCATGGATACCGAGCGAGTGAGTCTCTAAAGCACATGCTTTGGGAAGAGTTGCAATGGCTACGTAAGTATAGTCAGCCCAAGAGAGCAGGCTAGGCACCTAGCACCATAGGAGCTTTCGAAATCAGATCTTCTAGAGATTGCATGATATTGGTTATGTCGTTCTTAACGACATAACCGTTGGCCCCAACCTTACGAGCCGCTTCCTTAGTTGCATCGCCATCCAGTGACGAATGAAGCAGAATCGGCAACTCTTGAAGCTCTCGGATCTCTCTGACCTTCTTAACGAATGTGATACCATCCATCTGGGGCATCTCCACATCGGTAATGATGGCATGAACACGGCCAAAATTGCGATTTCGCCCGGAGTGAATTTCCAGAACCCGCTCTAAGGCCTTCTGGCCATTATCTGCTGTAAGAACGCGGTAGCCCTTGTTCGTCAAAACTCGCTCTAAATTATTTAGAATGAGACGTGAATCGTCGACGACCAATACTCCAGGTGCAAGTGGGTCACCTTTAAGGCTAGCACCCAAGCTGCCCTGTTCCTGATTGGGCACTCCACGATAGATGTTCGATACCTGACCAGAACCACGTGATTCAATATTGGCTAGAATCTTTTCAAGATCTAAGATGAACAAGAACTCACGATCATCCATTAATATCATACCTGTCATACAAGACGAGGAGTCCGATGATGGCGGCAACACCTTATCCCACGAAACGCGGCGAATCCGATGTGTGGAATTGACAATGAATCCAGCACGCTTTTGGCTAAACTCGGTGACTATGATTTGCTGCTCTTTGGTGATCGGGGCTTCAACATCCCCCAGAATCTGACACAAGTTCACTGCCGGAATTGGAATACCACGAAGTTCAAATACTCCGGCAACACCAGAAACAGACGAGGCAAGAGGGTTGATGGAAGGCATATGAACGACCTCACGAACTTTCGCAACGTTCACTCCATAAGTGCCTTTATACACCTTGTCGGAACTGATGCGACGGACTAGCGAAAACTCAATCAGCTCGAAGAAGTTACCGCCAATTTCAAACTGGTTCAGGAGATCTCGATTGTTGCTCATCATCCGTTATTATCCCAGGAGGATTTTCACCCATGTTTCAACGCGACCGTTTCCCTTGGGGTTTCGGATCTACCTGGCAGAACTTGATGAAGCACTACGGAAAAATAGCTGAAGGCTTTGAAGGTCAGAACTATTGCGATGATATTCCCACCTTAAACCGGTTGTTTATCACGAAAAAAATTCTCTAAACCCCGTTTCTGAACTTCAGTTAGCCGGAGAAACTTGAGACCCAACTCCCCTTGGCTGGTGTTGGTCCAGGCAATGGTAGCCTTGATTTTGGTCTCTCCCGCTGCCACGCGACTCCCACCTTTGCGGGGATCGGCTACGGGTAAAGCCAGAGTAAGTGTAAGCTCCTGGGACTTTTTAACTTTGAGAGCCCCTTCGAGCTTAACCTTAGCCCCCCCAAGGCTCAGATTAATGATGCGACCACTGGCTTTCGGGGCTCTCTTGCCACGACCTGCTGCTTTGCCAACGAGCTGGGTTTCCATGTCGCTGGCAAATCGCTTTCCCAACCGATAGCCATCGAGTAGAAACTTATCGATTTTTTGCTCTAATTCTTCCGACTTGATTGGTTTTGAAACCCAAGCACTCGCATCATTGAAGGCAAACAAGTGATCGCTAACTGCCTCTTCCACCATTCTTTCGGGATATGCGGTCATGAGAATCGGCCCTTGAAAAACCTTTCGCATGGCTTCTACTAAAGCAGGGCCATCAACATCCGGCAAATCAAAGTCGATCACGCAAAGGTCTGGCTTCTTATCATTGAGGTATTCAAGAGTCTCTTTCCCAGATTGTGCCACATCTACAATGGTACCAGACATCTTATCCTTAAAGATTTCAGAGGTCATCACCAGACTGGGTTTGCATGCATCAACGATCAGTACGGTAGTCATCAAGGTCTCCTTACACTAGCGATCATGGGATCGAAGCTTTTGATAGTGCCTAGAGCTATTATACTCCGATTCAATACGAAGTATTTGCCTAGTTTATTTTGCTAGTATCAAGCTAAAGCAAAGCGAAATTGGGCCGATGAGGATGCTGGTTTACAGATCACAATCCAAATTGTTTGAGCTTATGTTTTTGGGAAGCATATGACCTTAGCTCCGAAATTGATTTTCTTAGCTGCTGCATACATTCTGCTATCACCTTGGTCAGCATCTGCTGTTACCGAGTATAAGGATATTGAGCTAAGGTTTACCACCTCACTCAAGGATCTAAAGTCATCACTCAGCATCGAAACTGAATCTAAGTCAGAAGATTTAGAAATTCCACTTAAGAAACTTCGTGTACGAGCCCGTAACTTCGATCGCGACGAGAGAATTGATCCCGTTCAGATCTACGTTCATCGTGATGAAGATAAGCTTATAGAACTGGTAAAGAAGACAGCTAAGCGAGGCCGAGCCAAAGAAGTTCTTGAGTTCTACCGCAAAAAATTAAGTGAAGCGAAACCCACCAAAAAGAGGGTTCTTGTCGACCTTGACTTAAGCATCTTAAAGTTCATGCGCCTCAAAGCAATCGCCCATGAAATGAGTCGCGGCCACCACAATGTCAAAGTCCTCGCTGAAAAGCTCAATGATAACCCAAGGCAAAGGCGAGAGTTTCTAAGCCAGATGAAGCTGTTCCTAAGCACACGGGAGCGAATCCGTATCGTCCGAAAACTAAAAAAAGACGAGGACCTTATCGTCCACGATGACCTTCTTCCCCGATTTGCGCGGAAGATGGCAAAGCGTTTTATCGTGTTTCGTGGACCCAACTGTTTTCATGCTGCTCTAGCGTTCCACGGCCAGAGCCTGACTCGCTCATCGTCGATCAATGTCAAACGGGAAAAAGGCTACCACCGGGCGATGATAAACTATGATGAGCTATGGCGGGCTATCAATCGCCACTTCTATGAGGTCGACCCTAAAAAGTCCGAACTTAAATATGGAGATATGCTAGTTTTTTTCAATATTCCAAAAGAAAATCCTAGCCAGGTCAACTTCCGTTGGATTCGCCACACAGCAACTTACCTTTTTGATGAATACACCTTCTCCAAAGGAAGTAAATCACCCAATACCCCTTATACCGTAAAAACACTCAATGAAGAGTGGGGTACCTGGGAGCGTTATACCAAAAATCTAGGCGTCCGAGTCTTCCGCCGTGCCCACGGCCGGAAAATTAAGTCCACCCCAGAAGATTTGACGGATTGGATCTTCTAAATCAGCAATAAAATCAGTTTTTTAAGGGAATGTAAACTAAGCCTTTTGTTCTGCCAAAAAGGATGGTATTTACAATTTCCTTTGGCATTTTCCGTCAAATCCCACGATAGGATGTAAATCAACCCATGGCAGAACGTAACAGACCAAATTCAAAGACTATTGTCTACCGAAGTGAGCGTTGGAAGAAAGACCATAGTCGCAGCGTTAAACCCATTGAGCAAAAGACCTGCCGTATCAAGGATGTATGTGGAACTTGCCAGTTCATCAATGGGGATTATCAGAACAGTTTGGATATCAAATATAGGGCTGGCCTAGAAAAGCTCACGGATAAGACGCTTCTCCAGGGAACCCAGGTAACGTCCCCGATTCCATCGCCAAGAAGCCAAGCCTACCGAACCCATGCAAAGCTTGCTGTTAGACCGGCGACCAAATCTGTAACTCCTCATGCCAAAGACGGTCGCTTCGCGATTGGGTTATTCCAGCCCAAGTCACATAAGGTAGTTGATATTTCGTTCTGCCCACTGCATCGAAACAGCATCAATCGCCTAATTCGGGATCTAAAACCAGCTCTCAATGACTCTAGCCTTACTCCATATGACGAAGAAACCCATACTGGGGATCTAAGATACATTGCGATTCGTGCCTCTCATCTCACTGAAGAAGTGATGGTGACATTTATTTGCATGAACGATAGCAAGAGGCTCGAACTGAAGAGCATGATTCTTCAGCTTCGCAACTTAGGCCACACCATCAGCGCCGCTCATCTGAACGTCAACGGGGAACAAACTAATACTATTTTTGGTGGCGTTTCCAAACGGCTTGCAGGAAGTGATCGCCTTCGTGAAGAGCTTTGTGATCTGAGCTTTGAGATTGGCCCAACGTCATTCTTTCAAGTGAACCCATGGCAGGCTGAAAATGTCTATCGCCGTGTGGAGCAAATCGCGGGGCCCGATCGCAGTCATTCGGTTGCCTGGGATCTTTACTGTGGCACTGGCCAAATCTCCATGCTTCTCGCCAACGCCGGGTATCGTACCATTGGTATCGAAGAGAACCCACAGGCGACCCGCGATGCTCAAAAAAATGTGGTGCGGAACCGCGTAGAAAATACCCCTCAGTTCGTAGCTGGGCGCGTCGAAGAGATTACAGAAAACTTTCCAAGCTGGGCTCAAGAGCCTCGCCTGATTGTAGTCAACCCATCGAGAAAAGGGCTATCGGATTCTGTTCGAGAGTTTCTAAAGTCAACCATGGCTCGGTCTCAATCCCGTCTTATTTATGTCTCCTGCGATATCAACACCCTCGTTCGAGACCTCGACGACCTCAAGAGCACCGGCAAACGTGTCGTTCAGCTCGATGCCTTCGATATGTTTCCATTCACCGATAAGATGGAGTGGCTTGCGGTCCTAAACTAAAGGGCCGACTCCCTTCTGCGAGGCTCCCCTTGTCTTTTGAGCGCTGACTTCGTATGAATGTCAGACTAAATCATGACAAGGGGATGCTTATGGAACGAGCGAATGAAGATCGTCTGATCCAACCAGACGAAAAAACACTGACCTACGACAAATACCTAAAAATTCACGAACTCTTGTCCTTGCAGCAGGAGCTTTCCGAGCCGAAGGAGCATGATGAGACTCTTTTCATCATCATTCACCAATCTTATGAGCTGTGGTTTAAGCAAATTCTACACGAGGTCCTCCGTTGCCAAAGCCTCCTTGACCGAGATGAGATACTGCCAGTATTGCGTTCTATGAAGCGGATTGACACCATCCAGAAGGTCCTCATACAGAAGGTTGACATCCTAGAAACTATGGCACCGGATGAATTCAATCGCTTTCGTGATAGACTCAATCCGGCCAGTGGCTTTCAATCTCATCAGTTTCGAATCTTAGAATACAAGCTAGGGCTAAAAAATAAGGGCTACTTCAAATACCACCAACATGAGCCTGACACTCTGGCCAAATTAGAGAAGACATTGAAGGAGCCAAGCCTTTACGACTCCTTTTTTGCATTTCTAGCACGCCAAGGATATCAGGTCCCCGAAGAGGTTCTCCAGCGAGATCTTACCCAGCCTCACCAGGCGAATCCCAAAGTCGTAGATATTTTCGAAGACATTTACAGAAACCACTTAAACCATTACGAAATATATAGTTTTCTAGAGTCCTTAGTCGACCTCGATGAGCAATTTACAATCTGGCGTTATCGTCATATGTTAATGGTTTCCCGGATGATCGGCTCTCTAACGGGCACGGGAGGCTCTCTAGGGGCGAAGTACCTCGCAACGACCTTAGAGAAAACATTGTTCCCCGAAATATGGAACGTTCGTAATCAACTCGGTGTCAAAAAATAGGTCGAGACGACCTCCTGCTCAATTGATAAAGGATCACCCATGACCCTCAATGATGTCACCATGAATTTACCGACCTACCCAATGGAAGCCCTGGCCAAAATTCGTCAGGACCTGGTGGATGCCGGGACAAGAGTTTTTGACTTTGGGACCGGAGACCCCCGTATCCCAACTTGGGCCCCTATCAAACAGGCCATGAAAGATAGTATTCCGGAAATCAGTCAATACCCAAGTATCAACGGTAGCCCGGAGCTACGAAAAAGTATCTGGGGTTATTGCGAGAGACGATTTTCTTACCAGGAAAGCGATGACCTCGACTTGATTCCGACGAATGGCAGCAAGGAGGCTGTGTTCCATATAGCTCTATCCTTGGTTGGTCGTGCCGGTGGCCGCAAGAGTATCCTGTATCCCAATCCGGGGTACCCCGTTTACAAAAGCTCAATCCTTTTTTCAGGAGGGACTCCGGTACCCATCAACCTAGATGCCGACGACGGCTTCAAAATCAAGCCTTGGGACTTGCCAGAGAGCGTTCAAGCTGATGCAGCTGCACTTTGGATTAATTACCCCCATAACCCTACGGGTTCTACTGCCGATGAGGGATACCTGAAAGAGATTATTGCTTGGTGCCAAAAGCGAGATGTGATCCTTCTTTCCGACGACTGCTATACCGATATTTATCATAGCTCTTGGGATAATAGCGGTGAGCGACCTCATCACATCTTAAAATATGGTCACAAAAATATCTTATCTTTCATGAGCCTTTCAAAGCGATCCGGCCTCACCGGTTATCGCAGTGGATTTATCCTGGGTGATCGTAAATTGATCGGCTCGATCCGCAAGGCACGGGCTAATTTCGGAGTGGGTACTCCCCTGCCCATTCAAGCCGCTGCGACGGTTGCCTGGAATGATGACGAGCATGTAGCCGAAAGGCGAAAAATATTTACCGAGCGCCTCGACTATTGCTTCGAGCGCCTCCAAAAAATGAACATGATCCAAGATCGACCTCAGGCTGGCTTTTATCTGTGGTGCCCCCTGCGGGAGGATGACGACGATATTACCTTCAGCTTGGACCTTGCTAAGCATGGCGTTATTACTAGCCCTTCTCAATGGCTGAGTGAAGGCATTAAGGGCTATGTTCGCCTTGCAATGGTCCCCGACCAACAAGATTTAAAACCAGCTATGGACATTATGGAAACTTTTGTTACCAAGAGATATTAGGAGTCAAACAATGGAAATTTCAACCGTTCAAGCCAAAATTGAAGATGCCGTTGCAGCCTTAGAAGGCGGTCAGCAGGATGCTCTGTCGCAGGTGGAACCGTATGTACATGAGGCAATCAAGCTCCTCGATACCGGTGCCATTCGAGTAGCCACCCGTGATGGCGATGAGTGGACCACCCATGCCTGGATCAAGCAAGCGATCTTACTATATTTCAAAATCACCAAGATGGAAAAAATCGAGGTGGGGCCGTTTACCTACTTTGATAAGATCCCATTGAAGACCAATTTCGAAGACCTCAAGGTCCGGGTTGTGCCACCAGCTACTGCACGGTACGGCACATTTATGGAAGAGGGTGTAGTGTTGATGCCTTCTTACGTAAATATTGGAGCCTATATTGGCAAAGGGTCAATGGTTGATACTTGGGCAACAGTTGGATCATGTGCCCAGATCGGGGCAAATGTTCACCTATCAGGGGGCGTCGGCATTGGTGGTGTTTTAGAGCCAGCCGGAGCAAAACCAGTCATCATTGGTGACGGTGCATTTATCGGCTCACGAGCGATCGTAGTAGAAGGTGTTGAAATCGGCAATGAGGCGGTTCTCGCTGCCAATGTCACGATCACCTCATCGACTCCAATCATCGACATCCGTGGTGGCGAGATCAAAGAGAGCAAAGGCCGTATTCCAGCACGGTCTGTAGTAGTTCCAGGGACAAAGGAAAAAGAGGTTCCAGGTGGTAAGATCTACACATCCTGTGCCTACATCATTGGCGATCGGAAGCCGTCCACAGACCTCAAAACATCACTAAACGATGTGCTAAGGGAATTCGCCCTTTCCGTATAGAGGCATAACGCAGCACACGAAGATTCTCAGGTTTGAGGGGCTCGAAAAAACTTCGGGGGCAAGGCATGGCTCGATTATGAAAACGCAGCGCACAAAGGTGCGTGAGGATTTCACAAGCGAGGCATAACGCAGCACACGAAGAGTTTTTCGAGTCCCTCAGGAGCCTTGGTCTGGGCTGTACTCTCTCTGAAAATCAAGATCAACTTCCACATCAGAATCCAATACCCGCGCCTGGCAAGCCAAGCGAATCGTACCATCAAGGGAAAGATGCATCTTTTCCAGTAGATCTTTTTCATTGGCTTTCATTGGGCTTAAGGAGCCGCGAATACGAACCCCACAAGTACCACAGCGACATGAAGCGCAGCCGAATTCAATATCTTGCTTGATGCGATTGGCAGCAACCAGTATTTTTGTATTTTCGGGCACCTCAGAAACATTGCCACTTGGCTTGAATATTACCCTTGGCATGAACACCTCCTGAATTCAGTCCGCTATAATAGTGTACCGAATCCAGATCGAAAGGGGAAAACCCCTTCCTCAACGGGATGTATCAGCGATTGTCGAAAATGTACTTTGCGATTTGCACATACTCTTCCGGACGTAAAGAGTCGGGGCGACGATTTAAATCGATTGGGCAGTTTTTGATCAAATCTTCTTCACTTAGAAACTGACTGATCGCATTTTTTAGAATTTTACGACGCTGGGTGAATGCGCCCCTCGTGAGGGTTTCAACCTGCTTGAGTAGCTCATCACTGATCCCAATAGATTTGGGCTTGAGAGAAACAAGAGCACTATCGACTTTCGGAACCGGCGTGAAGCAACTGCGATCAACCTTGCAGTCCATGGTAACCTTAGCTCGCAACTGAGCAAACACGCTTAAACTACCATAAGCCTTGGTCCCTACCTGACCTGCTAGGCGAGCGGCAAACTCTAGCTGAGTGAGAAAATTGATGCCTTTCAGCTGAGGCAAATGGGGTAAGGCCCACATGAGAATTGGCGATGAGATATTGTACGGAATATTTCCGCAGACCGCTGCGGGCTCGTGGGACGAGCCCACCCAAGCCTCCAAGTCGAATTTCAAAACATCTTCGCCAACGATTTCGAGTTTGCCTTTGAGGTTATCACCCCGGGCACGCTTGTAGTCCGCTAGACGTTCGACGAAGCGATCATCACGTTCAACGGCTGTTACGTCAAAGCCCGCTTCAAGAAGCGCTCGCGTAAGAATACCTGGTCCTGGTCCAATCTCGATGGTGCGTCGCACCCCCCACTCTTGCAAGCGATCCACGACCTTCTGCACCGGCCAATCGGTGTTGAGAAACACCTGTCCTAACGATTTTTTCTGTACCAGCCCCGAATGCTGTCGCCGACCCATAGCCCATTTTTCCTCGTTTTCAGAAGTTCATCAACCGCGCCTGCCACTACCGATGGTAGCGGGAAAATGCATCCCAATCGTAGTCACTGAAGACTGACTGAGGATGGGTTTGAGTGTTAAATTGATGGTATCCCAGAGCTGCGATCATAGCTGCATTGTCAGAGCAATACCGCAGGTGCGGAAAATAAACCGGAACATTGATGGCTTCATCCACCATAGCCCGGAACCGCTGATTAGCTGCTACGCCGCCAGCGACCAGAATGGATGATGCTGGCTTCAAAGCAAGGGCTGATTCCAGCTTGCGAACAAGCTGCCCTAAAGCTTCTTCCTGAAACGCAGCACACAGGTCGGCAGTTTCTTCATCGGTAAAAACTCCCTTGTTCCTGTGACGTAAGTTTACCATATGTGTCTTCAATCCAGAATAGCTAAACAGCAAGCGTTTCTTCTCTTCGACCATCCTCGGCATTTGAAAGTGGTTTGGATTTCCTTGTTTTGCGAGGGCTTCGATCCTTGGCCCACCAGGATATCCAAGACCAAAAAGCTTGGCGACTTTATCAAAACTTTCACCACAGGCATCGTCGATGGTCTGCGCTAGAAGCTCAAAGTCTGTTGGGTTTGCCATATAGTAGATGTTGGTATGCCCGCCGGATACCACCAGCGCTAAGCCTGGAAATAGCGACTCCAATGGAGCATCGAGGCCCAAGAGAGCGCCGTGAATATGGGCATGAACGTGATTCACCGGAATCAGTGGCTTTCCTGTTCCTAATGCCAGACCCTTGGCGTAGGTTATGCCGACTAAAAGGGCTCCAACTAAGCCTGGGCCTTGGGTCACTGCGATGGCATCGATATCTTCCAAGGTGCACGAAGCCTCATCCAAGGCAGCTTGCACCATCGGTTGAATAACCTTCAGATGCTCCCGCGCTGCAATCTCTGGCACCACACCGCCGAAGACCTTATGGGTCTCTATTTGGGAAAAGACTTGCGAGGATAAAACCTTGCGACCATCTTCAACAACTGCCGCTGCGGTCTCATCGCAGCTTGACTCAATTCCTAGTACTAGCATGTTCGATTCACGTATAATTGACGCTACAAAACTACACAGTACTTATAGGAGATGGATCAAGCTTTATCAAGCTGGAAGGATAGCTTGTCGGATAACACAGAAAGCTTCGACTCAAATACTAAGCTTTTCAAGTCGCTGCTTCGCAATGCGAGCCTCTTCGCTACTGCTATACCGACTCACTAATTCGTCATAGTAAATCTTGGCCGTAGCTGAGTCTCCGAGGTGACGAAAACAGTCTCCCAGGCGCAAATTAGCATGGGCAACCTTGTTGTCCGGATCTGACTTGAGGTACTCGTCAAATTCGAGAGCCGCTGATTTAATATCGCCGAGTTTGTAAAGACTTTCCGCGAATAAAAACTGGGCCTCTTTGCGGAGCTTGGTGCCTTTCTTGAGCTTTTTAATCACAGCGGGGGCATCCTCTTTCACGTGTCGGTAGCGTTTTTCCTTAAATGCCCGACGCAAGCCTTTGATATTGGTGGCCACCTTGCTCGAACGTTTCGACTCTACTTTTTTAGAAGGGCTACCTGCCTTCTCGATCGCCGTCATGATCTTCTTTTGTTGCTCCTCAAGAGCCTCAAGACGCTCGATCACCGCCAAGAGTTTGGTTGCCATGGAGGGGCCTTCATCGTCGGTTTGACCTGGTAACTGTCCTGTAATCACCCCCACTCTTAGAGCATCAACCTCACCTTTAAGCTTCTGAATATCAATGGTCATCCGCTCAAGTCGCGAGTTGGTGCTGGCAGCACGCTTATTGGTGCTCGACTTAAGGCTGGAATCTGAGTCTTGAAAGTCGTTCTGCATCTGCACCAACTGAGCTTGGAGCCGAGCGATATCCTCTTTGATTTGTCTTTCCTCTTGAGGAGTTACGCACCCAACAAGAGCGAAAACCACAACCAACAACTGCGCTTTGTAACCGAACAAACTAGGCTCCTTTCTTCTTCTCCAATTTTCGTCTTCGAGATCTTAGTATAACTGATCGTCTAAACCAATCGTTGGCTTCAGCACGCCATAGCTCGTAGTAAGGAAGATTCAAGACTGCATCCATGGTCAATAGCTTCAACTCTTCTTTCCAACGAAGGTAGTCCTCGGTCGCATGACTAAACTGCGCCAATTCGGACAAGACATCCCGTAGGTCAGCAGGTTCATCGATTGCCAAATTTTCGTCATTGTCGTGGACTCTACCGTCATCTTTGTTATCATCTTCATCAGGACTGGCAGTCTCAGTGGGCTCAGATCGGCTGGCTATAGCTTCTTCTCCTTGGAGAGAAGCCGATTCTGGGTTATCATCCGTAGTCTTTTGATCAAGCTGCGGAGACTCCGATTCCTCGGAATCGATTGCGTCACTAGGATTTTGGTCTTCGTTGTCTATCATGGCACACCTGACTTTTTGTCAGTTTTATCGGATCGATTTCGCAAAGATTAAGCGCTTCGGGCTTCAAAAATGTTCGAATTGAGTAAAAGAAGTATATGAATAAAAACCAAGAAAATAACGACACCGGCTTAAGCATCGCTTCAGATGACGAAACCACCCAAGAAACTGTAACAGCAACCGACGAAAACCTTAAGCAAACCCAACTCGACAATGAAGATCTTGCCGATAAAGATCTTGCCGACAAGGATGATGATCCCGATTTCGAGGATGAGTCAGCCGAGCTTGTTTCTGACGAGGGCACGGAAGAGGTAGGCAGTTTTGAGACCCTAAACTTAGAGCCAACGGTTCTCGACGCCATTCGCCAGATGGGCTGGACAGCCCCTACACCAGTGCAGAGCAAATGCTTGCCGTACACGATCCCCGGTCGCGATGTAGCTGGCTTTGCCCAAACCGGAACAGGCAAAACCGGAGTCTTTTTGATTTCCATTGCCAATGAGATCAGCAAGCTTAAAAAGGGCGAAATCAAAAGTCGTGATCCCTTAGCTATTATTCTGGTTCCCACAAGGGAACTCGCAGTACAGATCCACTCCGATGCGGAAGAGCTTTTCAAAGCTACCAATATTAGGTCTATGGCCGTCTATGGTGGGGTCGACTACGATAAGCAAGCCAAAGCCATCAAGGATGGTGTAGACGTCATCGTTGCCACACCAGGCCGACTGAAAGACTATCGCCAGAAGAAGATCCTGTCTTTGCAGCACTGTCTTCAGTTTGTCTGCGATGAAGCTGATCGCATGTTTGATATGGGCTTTATCGAAGATGTGGAGTTCTTTTTACGCCACCTCGGTGAAGAAACCCAAAAGCTCCTATTCTCAGCGACCACCAATGACCAGGTGAAAGAGCTGGCCTTTGAGTATTTAGAAGATCCAAAATACATTTCCGTCAACCCTGAAGTCATGACTCCAGAACGCATTGATCAAAAGGCGATCGTTTGCGAATCCACGGAAAAATTGCAAGTATTACTTGGGCTGATTCGGGAGCACCAACCCAAGTGCTCGATCATTTTCACCAATACAAAACTGGTTGCCGAATGGGTTCACTACAAACTTGTCAACAACGGCATTGAAGCAGATTTGATTACAGGGGACTTACCTCAGCGTAAGCGTATCAATCTGATCGAGCGAATTAAAGAGGGCAAGGTCAAGGCACTCATTGCCACTGATGTAGCAAGTCGAGGGCTACACATCTCGGACATAACCCACGTTTATAACTTCGACCTCCCAGGAGAGGCTGCCAACTATGTTCACCGTATCGGACGTACGGCACGTGCTGGCGCTCAGGGTTCCGCCTACTCTCTCATCTGCGAAGACTATGGCCACAACTTGGAAGCCATACGGGAGTACTTAGGCTCCCAGATAGACATAAAAGTCACTATGGCTGATGAGGAGCACCTCGCCATTGAAGACAAGGCTTTGAATCCATATAAAGACCCTGAATTCAAAGGCACTACCTCAGTCACAAAAGCTGGCTCCGGTGATCGCAACAAGGACCGCAAGGGCGGCAACAAGCGTGGCGGAAAGCCAGACAATCGCAAAGGCGCTAGCTCTGCTAAAGGCAGAGACGGCCAAGATCGTAGCCGTAAGAAACATAGCCGCGGCAAAGGCCGCTCGGATGAGCAAGATACCCGTAAGAAAAAATCGACCCACCAAGGGAATAAGGGGCGCAAGCGGCCTCAGGATCGCCACGACAACCGAAAGGATGGTAAGAAGGGCAACCAACAACGTAATCGCCAAAGGGTGAAAGAAAAAACCAGAGAGCCACAAGTAGCAGCCAAGCAAAACCAGTCATTGGGTGGTGTGGTCAAAAAGTTCCTCAAGCTGGTTTTTGGTCGAAAAAAATAGGATGAAACGTTCCATTTTCAAATTGAAAAAGCCCCGCCACGCGGGGCTTTTTTCTTTGCATTTGCACATAGCAAGGCTTCAGTCCTTCAAAAAGCTGTTGCCATTCGGCTTCATGGACCCCACTCAATTGCGAAAGACGCGGCACTAGCATGTCGGGGCCGGAAGCATGAATGGTAGCCCAGACCCCCTCATGAGATGCCATCAGCATCTGAAATAGAGCTAGGGCCTCCTGCCCACGGATTTCGCCCAGCACAAAGCGATCAGGCCTCATCCTGAGAGACTCACGAAGAAGGTCTGTCAGGCTAAACGCACCCTGCCCTTCCATATTAGGCAACTGCTCCACCAACCGCACCCAGCGGTCTGATAAAAGGGGAATCTCTGGCAATGTTTCCAGAATAAATAATCGTTCCTCAGAAAAACTATTGTCAATGAGCTTTGTCATGAGAGTTGTTTTGCCAGAGCCAGTCGGACCAGAGAAAAAAACACACCCTCTGTGCCTTAGTTCCTCAAGCATTTTTTGATTCTCAGGCAGGTGATGGAAGCTAGATAAACTGATGTGACTCCAGCTTAATTGCCGAAGGCTTAATTGAGGGCCTGTTGATGCCACCGGAGGCATCATCACGTGCCAGCGAACCGAGCAATCGCCATCGATGTCAATGATGCCGCCGCCGGCGGGTCGCATAGGATCAACACGCACCTTGTGACTTCTCGCAAAATCTTGGATCAAACGACTCATATCATACGCGTCTGAGAACGGCGATGCCGTGCATGTCGCTTTCTGATCCTGGGCAATCAAGGTCATGGATGTTGTGCCATTGACCAAAAGTTCTTGCCAAGACTCATCGATCATACGATCAATCAATGTTTGGATAGTTCGCATCAAGCTCCCTTTTAGATTTGCGTAAGGGAAGCTTTCCTAAGGACATCCTACTGTCAGGCTGTGATAAAGACTTTTAAAGTCAAATATTTCGTTGTTAACAATAGAATTGTGGGACACATCGTTGCAGCATTTCCAAATATTCTGTTTCTGTATTGTTCGGATTGAAGGTGAATAGCATTTCAGCGAGAAGATTAGAAACTTCATCATCTTCCCAGTCTCTTGTGTCGATGACCCTCGCTCCTTCTAAAATCCGTTCTACGGCTTCATCAGAAATCAAGCCCTTCTGGCGACAAATCTCAAGCCGCGACCAGATCGAGGAAGAAAAACAAACCTTCTCCAAAGGGTTGATCACTCGAACACCTTCAGACTGCTTTTGCAACATGGCTAAGCATTCGTTCACCGTTCCAGAATTAACAGCTTTCTCAACCCATGTAACCGCTAAGTTGATCTGAGATTCGTCAAAGCCTTTGCCAATGAGTTCATCCTTTACATAGTGCTCAGTAAGTTCAAGCTCGTCATAGCCAGAGGCGACCAAATCAGCCATGGATTTTACAACAGCCCACCAATGGGGATGGCTACCAGCAGCCTTCTTCATCTGGATCTCCTCCAAGGAACTTCGAGCTTAGACTCAAAGACATTGGGCGATATGTGCCTAGTTGGAAATACTCTCTTAATAAGACTAAAGCTTTGTCCTACGGAAAGCAAAATAAAATAATCAAGGTTTGATTATCACTCCCATTTCAATTGAAAATAATCATCTGCCGAAGAGAACCAAGGTGCGCCTTGCTCCATCAACGCCTGATTACCTGTAAAACGCACGTCTGTGCGTCTGGGTTCATACACCATGACATCTCGTCCTTGGGCTAATGCTAGATTTGCAGTAGACATCGCTCCAGATCGATTCGCTGCCTGCATCAACAATACCCTATTGGCTATGCCCGAAATGATGCGATTCCGAATGGGGAAGTCCATCGGTCTTGGCTGCGTCCCTGTTAAACGCTCGCTGATAATCATTCCGCCATACTCCAATATTCTATGGAACAGGACATCATTGCAACGGGGGTAAAGCTTATCGATGGAACCAGCCATCACGGCAATCGTGGGACTCGGTCTTACACCAGAACAAAGGGCTCCAAGATGGGCTGCGGTATCACAACCGATGGCGCCACCACTCACAATCGTGGCTCCTTCGTAGGCAAGGCGCATTGCCAAATCCTGCGCCTCACGAACAGCATCGACTGCCGCTTTCCGTGAGCCAACAATAGCGAGACATGGGTTATGCAACGCATCAAGATTTCCTCGATAGCTGAGCCCAAAAGGGGCATCTTTAATTTGACGTAATAAGTAGGGATAGCGCGGATCGCATATGGATAAATAGTGATACCCTTGTTTTATGGAAGTCATGAGGATTTCTAGTTCTTTCAATACGACATCATATGCACCGTCAAGGTGCTTATGAAGAACCTGTCCCCATGGGGTCCCTCGATTCTGCTCACAACGAATATAACGCCTCCACTCCAACCAGGGTATTGTGTGAAGCACATCCGTTGACGTCGATTCCCATTCATCACCGATCGGAATCCATTTATATGTGAGCTGTGAAACAATGTGACAAAGGGTTGTATCAAGAATATTCATCAGCAACCTCCTGGTTGCTTGAATATCAAAGCAGTTTTATCGTCACGAGAGACTTATTGCTCTAGGACCTGACTTTTGGTGCTATCACCAAGACGCACTTCGAACATGTCTCGTATCACAAAAGCTGTCGCTGCGGTGCCACGATTGTCGACTATATGCGCTTCGGCAACAAACTTCTGAAACAATGGAAGATTCTTAGCCTCACTTCCCAATGACGCCTTCCTTACGTCCTGAAAAAGCTTGATCGTATCACCGACTTCAAGTTTTCCGTTTTTCTGTTCTAGAAAGATAAATGAACCACGCCCTCCCAAAAAGGAGTAGGGGAAGTCGAAGCCAACAACTAAGTGGTCTCCTGCTTCCCTTGATTGTAAGTCGTAGGGAACCTTGCGTTTCACCGATAGGAATGGCACCACAAGATCCATGGGCCTAATTCCTGTGCGATTAAAGACAACTTTAGCTCCATAGAGATCCTCATCATCAGGGAACTGGCGAAACACTCTGATATGACCTACAAATTCATAGCGATACCCCACCCTCTCCTCGGTAGCTGGATTGATCACTGCTCCTGAGGGACGAATCACTGATAAAGTCGCTCCTACTTCGACACCTTCTTCCTTTTCAATAACGATATCTTGCCCCTTATCAAGGAGAAAAGAGCCCGCTGTTCCACCTCGAATGGTTGCCAGTGCTTTTTGCTCCTCTTCAAAAACAAAGGCTGGGATAATCACTTTCTGGTGGTCTGTTCGAAAGACATCTCCCTCACGGATGAAGGCTTCGTCAAGCTCGGGAAACTCCCGCAATTCATCTGGCGAGATCACCGGCGTTCTATTGGGCTTTTCAGCCTTTGTTAGCAGCGGGGTGACATCTTCAGCTAGAAGCTCATCTTCAACTATCGCTCCCCGGTCGACCGGCACCACATCATCCTCGGTGACAACCCTCAAAAACGGAGGATTTGACTCATCGCCTGGGTAAAATCGCAGTTTCATTCCGGGATAGATAAAGTGCGGGTTTCGGATATACGGGTTCAATGCCCAAAGTTTTGGCCAGTAGCCTGGCTCATCAATGAGTTGGTCACAGATATCGAACAGCGTATCACCAACCTCCACCGGATATTCTTCGGGCGCTTCACCCACAGCCATTTGTCTCATCGTTCCTGGCAAAGGAGGCGCCCCTGAGAATAGATTCGGTTCCGTTACTTTTTTGATGAGAGGCCCCCGCAAGCGAAAAGGAGTCGCTTGATTCATAGGAGACTCCGAAGTGGCCACATCTTCCATATCCAACGCAGGATTATTCATCATCGTGTTGTTCGTATTCATATTCATTTGATCAGCTGGCTGGTTCAAGCTGTTATTGAGGAAGTTCTGTTCGCTCATCTCTTGATTAAACCCTTCATCCATTGCCCCTTGCTCCGATGCAGCTTGAGCAGGAGAATTATCGGGAAAATCGTCGCCATTGCCAAAGTTTAGATTATTTCCCTGGCTTCCATTTTCGACACCAAAATTCAGAGGGTTACCATCACCAAAATTAGCCTGATTGCCGAAATTAATGGGACCATTATTTTCAAAGCCGTTCCCTTGATTTTGAAACTGTTCTTGCTGCTGGTTCTGAAACTGATCTTGCCCTTCCTGCTGGTTCTGAAACTGTTGATCGTCATCAAACCCTTGCTCCAAGTTATCAAGCTCACCGACGTTGATCTCTTGGTTCTGACCCATGAGTTCATGAGTGGTGATGAGAAGCAATAGAGGGAAGATTATGAGCTTAGCCATGGATCAGATCCTCTCACGAATCAGCTTGATTTCGTGACGGGCCATCTCAGATGTATCACTTTCAGGGTAGGCGTCGATGATTCGACGAAAGGCTTGCAGAGCTTGCTCAGGAAGCCCTCTCTGAACAAGGATTTTACCCTGAAACAAGCGGGCACTAGGAATCCAAGGACTATCGGAATGGTGAGCTATTAATTTGAGCAGGCTCGCCTCAGCGAGGTCATACTCCTTGAGATAGTACCAAGACAATCCAATCCAATAGAAGCTTTGTCCTTCTCCATTACGAGCAGGAAAGCTCCTTTCAATCTCT
This sequence comes from Pseudobacteriovorax antillogorgiicola, assembly GCF_900177345.1. Classification (NCBI taxonomy): domain Bacteria; kingdom Pseudomonadati; phylum Bdellovibrionota; class Oligoflexia; order Oligoflexales; family Pseudobacteriovoracaceae; genus Pseudobacteriovorax; species Pseudobacteriovorax antillogorgiicola. The sequence continues at coordinate 27,824 of NZ_FWZT01000014.1, read as the reverse complement.
TGATAAATGGTAATTGCCTGTCCATACTTGCCACTACTAAACAAGCTCTGCGCTTCCTTTATCATACGACTATAGTCGGCTTCAGTGTACTTTTGGTCTAGAAGCTTCTGCGCCTGAGGAGGGCTATCCGTCCTCTCCGATGGTTCTGGTTTTACCGAATGGCTTTGCCTATCATGGTGATCATCCCACGCAATAGGGGGCCTAGTTTCAGATTCAAAGTTAAGCTTGCCTTTTAGTAGTTCTTCCGGGATCACCCCTAGCATTAAGCCTCGTTCGAGAATCCGTATTTTTTCTTCCTGCCTCTGAACTTTAATTTCTAGCTCGTCAATCTTACCCCAAAGTTTGGCAAGCTTGAGTTCAAGGTCATCGCCAGCCCAGCCTGGAGCACTCCAGATGATACTGAAGATTATGATTGCTAGCTTTTGCAAGATAGCGACCTCCCTTTAAATGGCATCAGCCACACTGAGTTGACGAATAAATTGTTTGATTTTCATCAGCTGCTCATCACGCAGATGATTAAATTCAACTCCAATACGAAAATCTAATTGATACCGTTCCTCACCAGCCTCTACAAAGCGATTCTTGATTCGTCGTTGCCAACGGAACGTGGACGGTATCATAAGTGGTTCGTTCATAGGCAGGATAAGTTGGGCATTGCGATCGCTGTCGACGGCCATCAATGAAGACAGAACCGATGGAAAGTGCGTGCGCAGACAAACTCCACCAATGCTAATGTCAAACACCGGAATCCAATTAAATATTTCGTGATGGTGATCAAATACTGGCGGCGCGCCAGCTTCGTTTTGGGCTGGGTTCCAGATGCCTAGCTTCATATAAGCCATCAAATTTCGTCTCGTACTCGACCGAGCCGCCGAACGTCTTTCAATGCTCACCAGAGATTTAGGTAGATCGCAACAGATTGAGCCGCTGCCCATTCCGCTAATTTTCGATTGAAAAATAACCTTCGACGGCATTCCAATCACCTCAAAGCGGACGACTTCACCAACTCTGAGTTTTGAAAGACCAAATTCTGATACACCCGAGAAAAACACCTGAGGAGGGCTTCTACCAGGATCAACCGTATTGAAGTTGCAGCGAATCCCTACCTTCGAATTGGCTTTGGTGCGAATTAAGGCATACATTCCCCCTTCGCACATTCGCATAAAGATGCGAATGATTCGGTCAGGATTGGATATCTTTGATTTGACTTCCTGCTGCAAAGATACGTTCCCTAAAGAAAACTAAAAGGAGCGCTAAGGACATCCAAAGCGCGGAAAGAAACTCACTGTCCCTTAGTATATTCTGCATCATACCGGCTAGGAGCATGGAGAGGACAATGATGCCTAGTGTCGGCAGGTGCCACCGATACCATAGCTGCCAAGCGACGATCACAAGGGCTAAAATCATTGAGAACATTGAAAGAAGACCTGTAATACCCGAGTCCGCCAAGGTTTGCAGATAGATATTGTGAGCCGAATACTTTCTCTTTAGATCATTGTACCCAAGCTTGTTGTAGTAGGCCACAGTCTGCTGGTCTTTGAAGACATAACCAACCCCGAAAACAGGCTGGTCCTTGAACATTTGCCAGTGGACTTCCCAGAAAACTAAACGAGGGATGCGGTCTTCCAAGGATCTTTGCTCATCGAATATCTCACCAAACCGATCTTTGATACTCCAAGAAGCGAGAAGGCTAAGCACAATAAAGCCTCCAATGGCCCAGAGCCGCATGGAGCGCCGGAGGCCGATCCCACAATATATGGCAATCATAGCCAGGGTCAGAATTACCGGAAATCTTGAATTGGTCAAAAATAGGCAAACCAGCCCCATCAGGGCGCAAAGATACCAGTATCGAGCTGTGTGGCGTTGAGGGTGGAAAGTGGCGAGGCCGAAGCACAAAGAAATGACTAGCATCAAGTTATAGGCCAGTGTTAAGGGATGAGCCATAAAGCCCGAGGCTCGATAGACCCCATAGGCAAAGCGATTCTCCGGCAAGGTTCCACTAAAACCGTGAACCCAATGAATGCCAGTGTAGCGTTGCGCAATCATGTAGATGGCTAGCAGGGAGAGTAACACCGCCAAAGGTTTGACGATGCCGTCGATCGACCAGCCGCGACTCACAGCATACTGGAAGGCTAGCACTAAAAAACTCCCCCAAATGCCGTACTTTCCCATAAGCTTCAGATTCTGCTGAATAATAGTCGCTGCATTGCTCCATCCGTACTGGTGGATTTCTGCAACCATCGACGCCAAGCGAAAGGCGATGGATACCAAAAGACCTATGAGGAGCACTTTTAGAATCAGGTGGAGCACCCGATCGGATGACTCAACCCCTTCACCTTCGGGGAAAATTTGGCGCCAACCACGCCTAAATAGCCACCAGAGTGCCACAAACCCCGTCGAGATTGCTTGAAAAGCAGGTGGTAATACCATGGAAAATACGGCAAGAATTAGTAGAATATTTTCCCAGGGGGCCAAAGGCACAGACGCACAGGCCTTATGACTAGAGAAAGATGAATTGGACATGAAAACCTCGCGATCCTATCGAATATACCTCTGCTTTTTCCTATGGGGGCTTCTGTTCCACCATAACCTTTTCGGGAAATCTGGCAAACCAGATCCACTGAATCCCTTCGACAAAGACTATGTAACCTTAGAACTTGCTGGAAACTTTCCCATCGCTCGATCGCAGGAGCTATTTTCTCCTTACAAAAAAACTTGGTTTCTCGGCTACGATCACTATCTCAATCGACACTGGAACGTGGGTATCAGCCTTGGCTTCAAAAGCTACTATCGTGATGCTTTGAATAAGGAGCTTGCGCTCCTTTCGGTATCCAATCATTCGCTTTATGTCATTCGCCTGTATCACCCCACCTACTTGATGTTGGGAACCAAATTTATCTACATGACTCCCAATGAAAAATCCCGTTTTCCTCTGGTCAAGGAGCCTGATTTTGAAACCGAAATTGGGGTGGGGGTCGCGGCTCGTTTGGCTCACATCCAAGGCCCATTTGTCTATTCCCTACGTATCGATCGTTGGCGCGGCACCAAAACCAATAAGCTTCACGGCTTTGAAGTTGCCGTGGGTATTAGCTATAGACTCAAAAAATAGGCGATATTTACTAGAGACTCCGCTATAATAAGGCTCAATTGGGATTGCGTGGACTGGCTTCAAATGACTGAAAAGAAATCACTTTTAATTATCGATGACGAAGGGGATATTGCCGAGATCTTGGCAACTCTTCTGGAAGACGAATTCGAGTGTGAGTATGTTGTCAGCGGCGAGGAAGGGCTCAACAAGATTCAGACGAATCAGTATTCGGCCATCATTACTGATCTAGAGATGCCTGACATTTCCGGGATCAATATCATCAAGACCGTTCGCGAAAACAATGACAACATCCCTATTTTCATCAGCACGGGTCACGATCATGCGCACCCCAAAGTGCAAACAGCCCTGTCGATAGGCGCGCAGGCCGCACTGCACAAGCCGTTTCTCGATCCAGATGATCTCATAGCAACCCTTAAGCCTCACTTGGGCTAAAACGTCAAAGAATTCCTACGCATTTTGGAAGCCGCAAAATTGAGTTCCAAGCAAATCTCCGTGTGGGCCAATGACTATGGAGACCGTAAACCTCTCCGCGGGTTGTAACCTTATCAGCATTATCTAGCTCGGCGCTGCTCGCATACACCACAGACTCGGCGTGAGCTAAAATTCGATCCACCTGAGTTCCTGACTTTCCTTCCGAGGTATTGAGGAAAATTTCATTGCTTGGGGTTCCCGTTTGACAGTCAGTCGCTACTTCGCAGAAACCAGTGGAGGTATCTTTCAGATTAAATTGACGAAGAAACCTCTGGTAGAATGGCCACGATAGCCGCCCTGGAAGATAGCCAGCAACAATCAGCCGCTTTTCGCAGATCGATTCCTTAGCTCCATACTCGCGCAGCTTTTTGGTAAGAACATCATACCAGACGTCGACCTTCTGAGCGTCCTGAGGCATCTCAACATTCACCACCCAAATGGGCTCATCCTCAAGGAATATTTGGCTAATAGAAAAAGCACCATCGACCCCTAATTTGAAAACCGACGACTTCGATCGATCTCCAGGTCGCAACGGTAAGCCCATAGCTAAAGCAAAAAACTGCTCTTCCTGGGTGTCTTCATAAAAGCGAGCAAGCTGCATCTCCCACTGATAGCCATCTAGAGCCCCATAAGAGAGGATACTACGATCAGATTCCGATGGGCTCCCTCGTCGGGCAAGGAGTTCCTGGAAAACCAGCAAATCCGGCCGCACGGCCTGCAAGTCACGATCGATCAGCTCCAATCGTTCTCGACGGAAAAGCCAATCACCTTTCCAAGACTGTTTTGAGTAGCGCGGGGAGAGCCGCTGATTGAAAAGACTTGATGTAAGAACCGAGATCGAACGATCATCGTAGCTTGCCTGGGTTCCAACACCAAAGTGACTGCACCCAAGCAAAGTATAGAGGAGCGCAATCCATGCGCTCCATTTAAAGCTAGCAGCCAATATATCGCGAAATAACAAGTCTTTGAATCTCACTAGTGCCTTCACCAATCCGTAGTAGTGCTGCATCACGATAGTGTCGTTCGATCGGGTACTCTTTCATCAATCCATAGCCACCAAAGGTTTGCTGGCCTTCCCGAGCACAATATTCAGCAACTTCTGAGCAGTAGAGCTTCGCCATCGCCGCGTGCTTTTGGAAGTCGCGACCTTCCTGCTTAAGCCAGGCTGCTTTGTAAAGCAGGCCTTCTGCTGCCTCAATACGAGTTGCCATTTCAGCCAATTTGAAAGCCACTGCCTGATGCTTGGCAATCGGTTTCCCAAAAGTTTGTCGTTCATTGGCATATTTAATCGTGAGATCCAAGGCTCCTTTTGCAAGCCCAAGCCCCATAGCACCGATGGAAAGGCGACCATTGTCGAGAGTTTCCATCATCTGCTTAAAGCCTTCCCCCTTATTCCCTAGCATAGCAGAGTTAGGCACCCGAACGTTATCAAAGTACAGCTCACCTGTATTCGAAGCTCGCCACATCATCTTACCATGCATGACCTTGCGCGTTAGCCCTTTGGCATCTGCCGGAACGATAAAGCAGGATAACTCGTTCTTGCCATTATCACGCTTTCCGGTAATAGCCTGAACAGTGATCCCTTTGGTCAGCTCACTGGCACTATTGGTGATCCAGATTTTAGAGCCGTTGATGACCCACTCGTCATTGGCTGCGTCATACTCAGCTTTGGTCTTACTTGCTTGAGCGTCACTACCGGCGTCAGCTTCTGTAAGCCCAAAAGCCCAAAGCCCATTGCCGTCACACAAGCTTGGCAGATATTCTTTCTTCTGCTCTTCGTTACCATAGTAGTAAAGGGGCGCTGCTCCCAGAGAGTTATGAGCAGCAATGGTCGCCGCGTGAGAGCCATCTACACGGGCCAATTCTTCAACTGCTACTACATACTGGATGTAGTCCATCCCCTGGCCACCGTACTCGGCAGGGATTACAGTTCCAAAAAGTCCTAGCTCACCCATCTTTTTGGTAAGCTCAACAGAAAACTCTTCGTTTTCATCGAGATCGTGTGCCTTGGGTGCAATTTCCTTTTCCGCAAAGTCTCGCACTGACTCACGCAACATCTTGATTTCTTCAGAATCCGCAAACGAGTATGACATAGTTCACCTCTATCCTTTTTCTAGTTCATCATCGCGAGTACGCCCTTCTCGCCCTGTATCACCCAGTAGTAATCCTTTGTAGGATCGATATCTTCTATTCGTTATTTCACCTTTCTGCAAGGCATCCAAAATTGCACAGCCAGGCTCATCGATGTGCCGACATTCGCGAAACTTACACGCCCCCATATAGGGCCGGAACTCTCGAAAGCTGTAGGAAAGGTCGATGCTACTGCGATCACCCAGCAAAAAACTTCGAATGCCAGGAGTGTCAATCACATAACCCCCGGTGTCGAGCCCTATAAAGCTCGCATAGGTGGTGGTATGGCGACCTTTGTAAAAGATATCAGCATCCGGCTCCACCTCTTGAACAATTTCCGGCCGATACATATTTACTAGGGAAGACTTTCCAACCCCGGAATGGCCGCTCAAGATCGTCACCTTATCCTTCATTAACTCACCAATCTCCGTGATGGCAGGGTCTTTAGAATTAGTAAGCACGGAAAGGGAAAAGATCCGGTAGCCCAACCGCCGGTAGGTTTCGATTTCTTCCCGACACCGTTGCCGAAATTCCTCAGACTCTTCTTTTAAAAGGTCCTCTTTATTGAGAACGATGATCGGCTCGATTCCTTGCTCTTCAGCTAGCACGAGGTAGCGATCAACCAAGCCCCATTTCACAAGGGGGGACTGATAACTAGCAACTACGAGCAGTTGATCCACATTGCTTGCCAATACATGACTTCGTTCTTGAGAGGTAGGATCACGGCGAGAGATTTCTGAATGCCGGGGAGCGAGGTTTACAATCACACAGCAGGGAATATCAGTCTCGATATCAGCTTCTCGATCATCGGTTGGGCGACACAGAACAACGTCCCCTACAGCAACTGAGTTGCGTTCCATACGCTTCGATTGAAGATACTTTCTCGCGACGGTGCCCAACCAAACATCTTTGGTATCAATCGTGCCATCATCATCTTGAGGAGCAACGAAGGCATATCGCTTCTGGACCTCGACCACTCGGGCTCGGAACCAACCATCTTCCTTTTTCCACTGCACTTCGTCGAGAACGAACTTTTCTTCGCCGTCTTGCTTCTTCTTCCGCTTATCTTTGCCACGGCGAATCTTGTCATAGCGAAAGTACTCGTCGTCGCGATTTTTATTATATTTCCAACGTGCCATCTACTTTCCTGCAAAAATACGATCGATGCTATGCCGAGCATCGTAGCTAAGCAGCTTCATCGCGTTTCTAGCCAAAGTAGAAACTTTTGGATCGATGAGAAGCTTACCGTCTTCCTGGGGTTTCAAAAGCCCCTTATTTTTAAGGAGTGCCACATGCTTGGCCACAAAAGACTTTTCAACAAACTCAGGATTATTAACTCCATTCAATATCGCCAGCCTCTGCGCCATCTTTTGACACTGCATTTCAAAGGCCTTCGAATCCACGTAACCCTCTTTGGTATGTCTCGCGAGAAGAGCTGCTGTAATTGTATAGCGCTCAAAGGTGAGGCCCAACGAGTTACCCAAGATGCTCAAGTTTTCTGACTGATCGTAACTCGGCACCGGCCTTACCAACACTGGACCATCGCGCATCAGAAGCCCAACCTTCACCATCACATCCGCATACCCTTCAACAACGCTGACAACTTCAGATTCTGGCCAAGAAAGGTAAAACTCCTCCTTCAGGAAGGGATATATTTCAGAGCACCCCTCAGCAATTTCAGTAAGTGGAACACGCTCCTGATGCTTGAAAAACCGAGCAATCAACGACGGAATCGCAATCAAGTGAACCACATTATTTCTGTAGTAGGAGATCAAAATGCTTTCCGTTTCGCTCAAGTGCAAGACATCACCGCCGGCGTGCTTGAACTCTGAATGCATTTTAAGCTTACCCACCTGCTCTAGAACCTGCTCTGCCGTCATGGTCGGATACTTGAGATTCCTATGGTATGGATGATGATTCTGAAGCTCCATCAAGGTATCGATAAAGCTCAGCACTCCAGATTTGGGTAAGGCCTTTTGCCAAGACGACAACAAACTGAGAGAGACCATTGAAATGGGGCTCATCACTGCTGTCTGGTTCATACGAACCGATAGCTCATAGCCCAGATTCTGGACTAAACGGGGAAGCCAGTCAGGGCGTTCCACCTCGTCACCCACTTCACGCCACTGAGGTTGGTGTTGATCGAGATATTCTGAAAGCACAATGGGTTCACCGTAGGAGACATAAGCCTTGCCATAGTAAGATCGCAAGAGTTTCCTGGCCTTGAGCAGCGCAAAAATCGATTCTTTTTTCTTGCTGCTACCACTGAGTTCGCTCATATAGCTGCCAACTTCCATCACCTTATCGTAGCCAAGATAAACAGGTACCAAAGCTACAGGCCGTTGGGAGCTTCTGACAAAGCTATGCACAATCATCGCCAGCATGCCCGTCTTCAGAGGCAATAGCTTACCGGTGCGGCTACGCCCGCCTTCTGGAAAGAAAGTCATCGGGTAGCCATGGGTCAGCAAGTAGTGAATATACTCATTCACTACTGCAGTGTAGAGCCTGTTACCCTTGAATGAGCGACGAATAAAGAATGCCCCGGCACGCCTGAGAAACCACCCCAAAGGCCAGAAGTTCAAATTGATCCCAGCCGCAATATGGGGTGAAGGCATCCCACTTTGGTAGATGGTATAGCTAGTCAAGAGGTAGTCTAAGTGACTTCGATGAGTCGGCACATACACGATCTCAAAGTCTTTTTCAGCGAGAGTTCGCACATTTTCCAAGTTTTGGATTTCAACGCCATCGAAGAGCTTGTTCCAGAGCCTTCCGAGGACGATCTCGAAGACCCTGACCATCGTATACATTTGGTCTGCGGCAAGCTCTCGGGTATAGCGGCGCGCTTTGGTTTCTAAAGACCGTGCCGTTGAGCGGCTGGACTTGGTCTTGACTTCATGATCGATGACGGTGCGCACCATCTTGCCCTTGGCCACCCGTGTGACCACTTGCTCACGGATATATAACTCTTTGCCCAATACTGTATTGCGCTGCCTACGGAAGTGCACCCGGAGGACACGCCTGGTTTTACGGCTCAGGCGCTCAACATCAGTTTCCCCACGAGCAATATCATCAAAGGAAAACGGCGTCGAGAAATAGACAACATTGTTGCGCCCCTGAAATAATACGATCAAAAATCGTTGCAAGCGACCAGCACTCTCGTCATCGTTAAACAAGAGCTTCCAAATGGAATTTTCCCCACGGCCTGGGTTTTTACCCCAGAAGGGGGACACAGGAACCAAATGAATCTTGCGATCTGGAAACTTCTTTTGAAGCTCAACAATCGTCTTGATATCCTGACCGGACTTACGGGTGACACGGTTTCGGAACAAACCAGGATTGGATAGAAAGGCAACGGTCGCTGAGCGCTTCTTTTTCACGTCTAGGGTATATTCTGGGATGGGTAGCTTATGCTTGCGACACATGTTCTCAAGCACCATCCGATCGAGATAGGACTTCTTCGGCAGAATATAAACAATCAAGGCTTCCTTAGAATCGAACTCCTTGCCGGGGGTTTCCGGATTAGCACGACTGACAATCCAGAGCATCATAGGCTTTAGCAACAGGGTCCACAGCTGGGATATTTGGTGCCGAACAAAACTCATTCTCATATTCCTAACTCGATATTGTCAATCAACCTTACTGAGCCTAAAAACGCTGCCACCGCAAGCACTGCAGGCTTATCGATTTCAGCTGTGAATTCGACCAGGTGCTCCTGGTCGCGAATCTCTGCATACTGCAAGCGAAACCCAGTCCCTTCCATTTGCTTTTGAAAGCTCCTTAGCAAGGACTTAGGCTCGCGATTGCCTGTGTTGAAGCTTTCTCTAACACCTTCTAGAGCTTGGTACAATCGAGGTGCTTGCTGCCGTTCCTCTGCTGACAGGCGAAGATTTCGGCTACTCATCGCCAGGCCATCTGGCTCCCGCACAATCTCACCACCCACAATGCTCATCGGCAGATGTAGATCTCGGGCCATCGCTTGAATCACCTTGAGCTGCTGGTAGTCCTTCTTACCGAATATGGCGAGATCTGGATTAACGAGATTCAGAAGCTTGATCACAACTGTCAAAACCCCGCGAAAGTGCCCTGGGCGATTTGCTCCACACAGCACCTGGGACATCTCTTCGTTATCCACATAGGTTTGAAAGCCCTCGGGATACATATCCCTTGCGTTGGGTAAAAACACAGCATCAACGTTCTGCTCTTCAAGCTTCTCCAAGTCTTCCTTAATCATCCGTGGATAGCTAGAGAAGTCCTCGTTTGGCCCAAACTGTTTGGGATTGACAAAGATGCTCGCCACCACGTAATCACACTCAGATTTCGCTTGCTGGAGAAGAGAAAGATGACCTTGGTGAAGGGCGCCCATTGTTGGTACAAACCCTATCTTCCCCCCTGCTTTCTTGAGATTTGCAATTTCCTGCCGTAGCTCGACGGGATCGATAAAGCTTCGAATGGACAAATTTTTCCTCCGGCCCGGTGTATAAATCACAAGACCACTAGTATTACACGCATTCCAAAATGCAGGCAATCAAAGTCAGGAAGTAAAATTCTAATTATTCTAGCTGTTTAAAAATTTAGACAGGCATTCTAAGGCTATTCGACATAGGGAAAAGAGAGGTAAGGAGAAAGAGCAACTGCCCTCTTGGCAATTGGGACCCATCTTGGGCCTGCACACTCCCTCGACTCCGTATGAACCCCAGCAGGTTCGTCCTTCTCGTAATTGAAGAGTGTATCTTCATTTTTCTGTTCGGCTACTGGGGACAAACCTTTAGTCTGAGCGTCAATTTTCAGGCGAGATCAAACTTGGGAAACAACACAATCCCTGCAAAAAGTGAGGGCCTATTCGATACCTTTGCTCTTGTCTGATTTAAATGCAAGGCGGCGAATATCACCCTTGACACCTAATTTTCCTAGAGGATCTCCGTTGTAAGAGACGTCGACAGCTCCCGCGTCGTAGATAAACATCCGCATTTGATTTTGAAATCGATACTTATAGGAATCGGGCGCTAATGTTTCTGTGACCCAAGCACCACCATCCTTAGCAATCCGAAGACGAACTTTCTCTCGAACTGTAACTTCCACAACCTGCCCATTGGGATCGGACTTGTCTTTATTCAAGACTTTTTTCACCTGGCTTTTCTGCTTACTTTTCGAAATTACCAACTCTTGTGGTGGCGGACTTGCAGCCGGAGGTGCTGATGGGTTGACAGGCTCGCTATCAGAAGGCTTTGCTGCTGTATTAGGGCTGGTTTTGGGCTTGAATTCTGTGGTGATTGCTCCATCATCTTTCTGCGTCACTCCCCAATAGGTAACACCAATTCCCAGTAGCAAGCCCACGGCGAGCAAAGCAAAGGGTACAGGCTTGAGAAGTTTAACCCCTGAAAAACGTGATCTTGCCACTCCCAAGGTGCGAGGCTTAGCCCGTTTAGCAGACTTTGCAAAAGAAGGTTTTCTGTCATGATTTTGATTGGACTTGGGAGTGGATTGAGGCTTTAAAGCTTTGTCTAGAAGATGTAACAGCTCTTGGGGATCTTTATCGTAGAGCTTCGCTAGGTTTCTTACAAAACCTCTTGTAAAAACCTCTTCAGGCAAATCTTTGGTTGACGCTTTTTCAAGAGCTGCGATAAACGGCAGAGAAATCTTAGTCGACATCGCAACTTGCTCTATTGAAAGACCTCGATCCTGACGATACTCTAAGAGCTTGGTGGCAAGTTCTTCAGCAGGAGAAAGGGTTTTTTCTTCGGCAGGCTCTTGACCTTTGTCTTCCGGCTTCGTCATATTCTTACCTCTCTTTGGGGTTACCTTTCCTCAGAACCTGAAGAGTATTAAACTATTAATAAGTCTACTCAGCATTCCAAGCGAGGAAACCACATGAAACATCGTCTTCTATGCGTCATATTTACTTTTATTATACCTCTTTTTGGCTGTCAAACCATCCACAAAAACCAGGAAGAGCAGTCGAAAGAGCAAGCGATCTTAGCCTCACAAAAGAGTTTGATTGTAAACTTTCTCAACAAAGGAGTTCCCAACATGGCTCTCAAGGAACTTCGGCGCTTGCTGACACTTCACCCCAAAGACCCAGACTTCCTTAACCTTATGGGACTCACACAGTTAGCACTGGAAAACCCCAACCAAGCCATCAAATATTTTCGCCGGGCGTATACAGTGCACCCCCGAACATCCGTAGCCTTAAATCTTAGCTCTGCCTATATAGAAGCCGGTCGCTTTGCCAAGGCGATTCAAGTTTTGAAAAAAGTCAAAGATGATCCAGTTTCTCAGAACTATCAACATCCTGAGCGGATATTCCACAATATCGCCCTGGCTGCAGAGCGAAACCAAAACAATCGCATGGCGGAAAAGTACTACATAGTAGCGCTGAGCGAGAACCCCAATTACTATTTATCACTGATGAGACTCGGCCAGCTCTACGAACGCACCAAACGCCCGGTAGACGCACAGAAAACATTTAGTAAAGCTAAGTCTGCATGCCCCAAATGTTTCGATCCGGTGAATGCCCTTGCCATGGGCTTTGTTGCATCTGGAAAACACAAGTCAGCATACATCATTCTCCGCCGATACCTTAATAAGAAAGAAATCCCAGACGATGGTCGTCAAAAAGCTGAAAAACTGATCACTATGGTAAAGAAGATCGCCCGCAGCCGGGCCAAGCGTGACATGGCCAATGCTCGTGCGCGGAAAAACCGCGCTGAAAATAATGGCAAGCAAAAATCATCCCCAAAATCGTTTTAGATGTATATAATTATCTATGGGAGCAAAACCTATCACACTTCGTTACGCTCAAAAAAATCGTCTCTAGACGATTTGTACAATCTTCCCACAGTTTTTTGAGCAAGCCTTGTCTTATAGGTTTTGCTCCCAATAGCAATATCGTGATGACATCATTTTTTGGCGAAGTAACTTATGTTTAAGAATTTGAGCCTCGCAGTAACTCTCGGCCTTGCGTTGAGCGTTTCTGCCGCGGAAAAAAACCCTTCAGGGAATCGCTATAAGTCTATAGAGACCCTAGCAAAAGGTCTATTCTACCTAGAAAATCTTTATGTAGACCCCAATAAAGTCGTCTATGAAGATATGGTCTATGAGGCGATGAAAGGAGTCGTGACACAGCTAGACCCTCACACGGTAGTGATGCCGCGCCGGGCCTTCAAGCAGCTGACGATCGACACCCAAGGGAAATTTGGTGGAATTGGGATCATTGTGTCCACTGAAAACAAAAGGCTCATCATTGTTCGGCCGATCGAGGATACTCCAGCGCACAAGGCAGGGATCAAGTCAGGAGACGAGATCATCGCCATTGATGGCGTAAAAGTAGAAGATATGAAAGGTTCCCAAGCCACTGAGATGATGCGCGGCAAGCCCGACACAAAAATAAATCTGACCATCAAGCGAGAAAAGCAAAAGGAGCCCCTGGAGTTCACGATCATCCGTGAAATTATCAAAGTTAAGTCAGTCAGATCTGAGTTTTTGGGCCAAGGTATACTTTATACCCGCATCGCAAGTTTTCAAGACAACACGGCCGATGAAATGCAGGGCACACTGACAAAAAACAAAGATAAAATCAAAGGTATCGTCCTTGATCTTAGGGATAATCCTGGGGGCTTGTTGGACCAAGCTGTGCGGATTACAGACATGTTCGTCGAAAGTGGATTGATCGTTTCTACCGTAGGCCGCACCAAGAAGGATATTGAGCGGGAATTTGCCCACAAGCGAGGGACCTTTAGCAGCTTCCCTATCGTGACGCTCATTAATGGCGGAAGCGCCAGTGCTTCGGAAATCGTGGCAGGTGCTTTGCAAGACCATGAAAGATCTCTCGTCATGGGAACAACATCATTTGGCAAGGGCTCTGTTCAAACCCTTGTGTCACTGCCTGATAGCTCTGGCCTGAAGATTACGGTAGCCCGTTACTTCACGCCCAAGGATCGATCCATCCAGGCTAAGGGCATCGCACCTGATGTTTATGTTTCAGCAGCAGTCGATCAAAAGCCACGTATGAAAAAAGAATCCGACCTTAAGGGGCATATCAAGGGCGAAGACTTGAGCGATATGGCTCGCGATAGCGGTATTCAGTCAGAATTCAGCCAGTGGCCTTACATCTTCCGCAACGATCGCCAATTGCAAGTCGCCTATACTTACCTGCGAGGTTGGAAACGGATCAAATCGAAAAATGATATTGATAACAAGCTTTAGAAGGGAACAGCCTCATAGCTCAGGATCACAGTGATTTTATCCTATATGAGCCACGAGGCGTCGATGCATGCTGATTAGGTAGAGTACGTGTCGTAGGAGCTGAATACTACAACAAATCGATCGCTATGCTCTGTGGCTAGAATCTTTCTATGACGTGACGCACAGAACCGTTGATAATTTTTAAAAGCCTTCTCATCATCAAAACATTTTATAATTTGCTTACAATCAGAGCATACCATCATTGAATTGTATGCAGCATGCATATCAATAGTGTGCTTACAACAACTCAGAAGTTGGCCGTTTTGTGGTTCCCCAGTTTCAGCAGGACCAGGTGTAGGTGAACGAAAATCTGTGGACTCAACAACGTCCATATAGCTCCTCCAGAGTCAGATAAGATAACAGGATGATCATACGAAGTTCATCTGAGCATTTCAAGCCTCAGAGGTTGTTATACCAAGACTTTCGTAGATGTTTGACAATAAGTCCTGTTGGACCTCGTTAAGAGACACAGCTTGCTTCTTTTCCAAGCTCATGGATGTGACTCCTTTATTAGAAATTCCACAGGGAATGATCCAATCGAACAGTGACATGTCATTATCAACATTTAATGCGATTCCATGGGTAGAAACTCGTCGGCTAATCCTAACGCCAACGGCACAGATTTTCCGATCCTCTACCCAAACCCCTGGGTTGTCACAATCAAGACGACCTTCAATTCCATAAGCTCTCAGAGTCCTGATCACAGATCCTAGGAGCACATCATCAACCAATGCCCTGGGCCCCAATCCAAATGCTTTCAATGGAACGATGGGATAGACAACCAACTGCCCCGGCATGTGAGCTGTGACTTCACCGCCGCGATCCGTCTCTACAATTGCCACACCCTCTTTGGCAATGGCCTGGCGATCTCTTAGAAAATTCTCAGAGCTTGCATGCTTGCCAAGAGTCAGCACCGGGGGATGCTGAAGGGTCATGAAAGCTGCATCAATATCTTGCGCAAGCACCATTTGATGAAGCTCGTGCTGACGTTCCAGCGCCCGCAGGTAGTCAATAGACGGAAAGTCTTCATGGACAATTTTATGTGTCATCAGGTCATTGCCTTAATTGAGAGACTCTCGAAAACAAAGTCTCCGCGCTATTCTCGAAATAATCGCTCAAACTGGGCTCTAGTCTTCTGGCTCAGCAAGTTCACCAAACAACGATGGGTCTCCCTCGCCTTCCCGGACTAGCACCGGAAAGCCCTCGCTAAAATCGATAACTGTCGATTCCAAACAAGGCAACTCCTCGCCTAGATCCAGCAATAAGTCAAGCCCGTGACCGTAAGTATCGAAAATCTGATACCCCATCCCGAGCTTCGCGCCATCCGCTTGGTCGGGGATTGAGCTGGAAGCCAGCGGCCTTCCAAACTGACTTACAAGGGCCAATATCATGTCACATTTAGGTATTCGTATCCCTACCACCTGCCGCTTGTCCTTGATCTGCCGGGGTAAAGAGCGGTTGCGTTTGACAATGACCGTGAACGGGCCTGGCCAAGCCTTTTTTAGATAGCGATAAAGCTGATGATCGATATTGCCGACCGTGGATGCCATAGCCATATCGCTACAAACTAACGCAAAAGGTCGGTCTTTGGGGTGGGATGGCTTCAGCCTTCGGATACGATCCAAGGCTTTGCGGTTCGCTGCATCACAGCAAAATGACCAGTTAGGCCCCATGGGAGCCCCGATGACCCCACCCTTCTCCAAGACCGCACAAGCTTTGTCCAAATCTCGTTGTGAAGGAGGGTCATCATAGGTGTATAAATGTTCGCTCATTGTGTTCTCTACTTAGGACTTCTCGGACTTTCGAACCTCGTCGATCACCCAATTGACCGCTTCGGGGTTTAAGTGGGGCTGAAGTCCATGCCCAACATTAAATATGTGTCCGCGAGCTTTACCAGCCTCTTGCAAGACTTGTCGCGTGTGTTCCCTAACAACATCTTCCGATGCGATGAGCACCTGAGGATCGAGATTCCCTTGAACGCTCACATCAAGGCCCACATTATCAAGAAAACTAATAGCCCGAGACAGTCTCGTCCGCCAGTCCACAGCAATCACGTCTCCAGCATATCCCTGCAGCTCGAAGTATAGATCTGTGCCCTGCCCCGGATAGTAGATCAGAGGCACATCGCAACGGTCTTTGACCTCTCGAATCACCTTATTAACAGCGGGAAAGACCAAGTCTTTGTAATCAACGGCCGTCATTTGATTGGCCCATGTATCAAACAACATCAGGCAATCGGCACCAGCATTGACCTGCATGATCAAGTAATCAATAGTAGTCTCTACAAGCAGGTCTAAAAGCCCTTTGAACGCCTCCGGCTCTTGGTACCTCAATCTTTTCAACTCGGTGTATGTTTTCGAGCCAGCACCCTCGATCATGTAGCTCGCTACTGTGAAAGGCGCCCCTGCAAAGCCGATCATCGTCTGGTGATCCTGAAGCTGATCCTTCACCAGCTGCAAGGCCTCGCCTACATAGCCTAGGTCTTTTTCAGCATCTGGCTTTTTGAGCTTGGCCAGTGCTGCTCCCGACTGGATGGGAGGATTCAATTGAGGGCCATGGCCCTTGCCAAAAGTGAGCTCTTGGCCCATTGGCATGCATGGCACCAATATATCGGAAAAGATAATGGAGGCATCCAGATCATATCGCCGTAACGGCTGCAGGGTGACCTCAGCAGCCAGTTTCGGAGTCTTGCAGAGTTCGGTAAACTCGACATTTTTGCGGACCTCGCGATACTCAGGAAGGTAGCGACCTGCCTGCCGCAAGAACCAGATGGGCTTACGCTTTGTTGGCCGTCCGAATGCCGCTTCTATCATAGGTTTTGTGGTCATATCTTGATCGATCTCCTCTTTTCATTGGGTTCCGTCCCGGCCAGAGCCCTTCTTGGATCACGGGAAGCTGCGTTTGCAGTGGCCTGGCGACCGCCGACGCATCATACATAATTGCCTAGCCCTTGCCTAGACAAGTACAAGCTTACCATGAGAAAATCGAGGAAAAGAATATCGAATCCCGAAGACCCTATTCTTAGGTCGTGCTCATGACAATTAGCGAGGCAAAAAAAGAGCATCGCAGCTTGGGACGCAAACTCGATCATATATGGCAGCAGATCAGCGCGTTGGAAATCTCCCTACAAGAGCTTCGGTCCTTCAAAAAAATTAGCCGCGAGCAATTCAATCGTCGCGCTGCGGCTATTAAAAATCAGAAGCAAAAAATCCGAGCTATGAAGCAGCAGCTGGAGTATGAATCAAAGATATCATCAGATGCCATAGGGCTGGGATTTCCTCAATTTGAAAGCCTTGCCCCTCTGGAGGCTGGTGCTGTTGAGGACTACTTCAACGGCCGCTTCATGACCGCCCGAGATATGTATCAAAACATTGCAAAGATGGCTCCTTGGGTCGAGGATGCAGTCGCTGGTAAAGCCCGCTTTAAAGGGGTATTTCGCCTTGCTCGGATTCGTAGCTATCGCAACAAACTGAAGGACGAGACTCGCAAGGTTCACTTGGATATTCAGCTCCAGAGAAAGCTTCTTAAAAAGCTCGCCCAGATAACTTTGGGGCCAAGCTTTAACTCCAAAGCATCGTTAACTCGCCAGATATCGGATGCCTTTCATGGTGCAGACACCCTGCGCCGTAAAATATCAAGCTTAGAGCGAAAGATTAGCCAGAAAAAACAGGAAATTCACTATATGAAAAACTGGCTCCAAGAAGCCCGGTCCAATATCAGGCGAAAGGTTCCTGAGCCACCACCTGAGTTTTCCTCCCTTCGAGAACTGAATAGTCACATGGAAATCTATGGTATCGACCAACTCAATCGATCGAAGGAGCGCCTCACCTTAGCTAGTGTCTATGTTCATTCCTACGTTAAAAAATACGCCCAGTGGGACCACCTTGCCAAGCAAGGAGTTGCCGATGGAGATTGATCTTTGGGACATTGAATTTCAAGATATTTGCCAAGATATCAAAGCCGTGGAAGGGAAAATCAATGTCAGAGCACAAACTTTTATTGGCCAGGTTGCAAAAAAATATAGAATTGTCCATCAAGTTCAAGACTATGTCGATCGACTCCAGACAAGGTATAAGCGGCTCGGCGAAAGCATGCCTCAAGAGCCAAAAAAGGCCAAAGCTTTAGTGTACTGGGCCAGCGAGCTTTCGAATCAAGGCCAATCGCTACTCAACCACTACGAAGCATACCTTCGGCAGTACATGTGGATTCAACTTTTCAAAATTCGTTTCCTCGGCGACGGCACTGAAAGCAAATCCTATCTTATCGATGACCTTGAACTTGAAACTCTAAGCGAGCGCTACCGATCCCTCAAACAGATGGAAGGCTACCTTCATAAGAAGAACTTTCAATTACGACAAGCTGAGAAAGAGCTAAGACTCACCTACGACCAACTACAAACGGAAGAGCAAAACTTTCTCGCTGGCCACTCACTACAAAAACAGTGGGGTATCGGAGCTGTTAAAGCCCAGAGAAACCCTATTCTCGGTGAGATCGAAAAGCTCATTTTCGGCATTGCATTCAAGGCGAACCCAAAAATTCAGGAAGCCACCCAGCTAAAAATCCTTAGCCGAGACTTCAATCGCAAGTCGCAATCCATTATGGACGAATGCCGCGCATTGATGGAGCATAACGATCGCTTGGCTCGGCCGCAATTTGATCCCGGTAAAGTTCGAAGAATCAAAGATTCTTTAAAAAAAATAAGGCATTTGGAATCCACCGCATCTAAATTGGCATTGAGAGCTATGCCTCTTAGCCAGGCATCGTCACCAATTTTGCTGAAAAAAAACAGCAGCCAGGTTAAAACAACGACCGGACATGTGTCATAAAATCGATCAATAGAAACATGGGGAGCCAATATGGTAACACCAGTCACACTTCTCACCGACGATGAAAAGATGTTCGTCGACGAAGTCGAAAAATTCGCTAAAAGCCAAATCGGCCCTAAAGTCCTAGAAATGGACGAGGCCGAGCTGATGGACCCCGCAATCATCAAACAGTGCTTTGAAATGGGCCTTATGGGCATCGAAGTCCCTGAACAATACGGCGGCTCGGGCACCAGCTTTACCCTGGCTGTTCTCGCCATTGAAGCTCTCGCTAAAGTTGATCCATCCGTTTCTGTGATGGTCGATGTCCAGAATACTTTGGTGAATAACATCTTCCTCAACTGGGGCACGGAGGATCAAAAACAAAAGTATCTGAAGGAGCTTTGCACAAGTAAGGTCGGTTGCTACTGCCTTACTGAACCCAACTCAGGCTCTGATGCCTTCGCTTTGAAAACAAGAGCCTATGATGAAGGCGACCACTACCGTATCGATGGCAAAAAGATCTTTATCACCAACGCCAAAGAAGCTGAAATTTTTGTGGTCTTCGCAAACCTAGACCCAGAAAAAGGCTACAAAGGCATCACCGCGTTTGTTGTTGAAAAGGATAACCCTGGATTAAGCCTCGGCAAGAAGGAAGTTAAGCTCGGCATTCGCGCTTCTTCCACCTGTGAAGTTATCTTTGATAATGTTAAAATACCTAAAGATGCAGTCGTTGGCGAAATTGGTAAAGGCTATAAAATTGCGATCGAAACCTTGAATGAAGGTCGTATCGGCATCGCATCGCAAATGCTTGGACTCGCAGGTGGTGCTCTAGCGGGAGCAATGAAGTATGCCGGTGAACGGGAACAGTTCGGATCACCTCTCAAAGGCTTCCAAGGGATTCAGTTCCAATTGGCACAAATGGAAGTGATGCTGGAAACAGCCAAACTTTCCGTATACAACGCCGCAAGACTAAAAGATGCCGGCAAACCGTTTATCAGAGAAGCTGCGATCGCTAAGTATTATGTGTCGGAAATTGCCGAAAAAATCGCGTCTCAAGGCCTAGAGATTTATGGTGGTTATGGGTTCATCAAAGAATTCCCAGCAGAAAAATTCTACCGCGATGCCAAGATTGGCAAGCTGTATGAAGGCACGTCTAACATGCAGCTACAAACAATCTTCAAGCTCATGGAAAAAGAATACTCTTAACATTATTGCAGGAGGAGCACTGCTCCTTCTTTCCCATTCTTTAGCTATTGCAGCCCCAGATATTCACCTACGCCCCGAACTTCAACAGTTTATGAACCAAACATTCTGCCCGAAACAGCAGATCCCTGATCGTCAAGCGATCTGGCAAGCGGATTTATTTGATACCTCTCTTGAGATACAAAGTGTGAGCCCTAAAACCAATGTGTCTGTAAGTATCAAGCAGCTGTCCCAAGCAGCCCAGAAGATTGCCACCCGCTCTGGGCACAAGGGTTATGCGTTTGGAATCTGCCCGAATCGAGTGGCTTGGGTGATCACAACTCCCGCACCTCAACCCCTTATGGAAACCATTGACCATTCTGTGCAGATAAAACTCACACCTCTCACCGAAGCTTGCCGTGCCGTTCGGATCGACTTTGCAGCCACCTATGGCGGCGACACAAGAGCCCTCTACCGATGGCCTCAACATGAAGCCATCAGCCCCACGCTAACTATCGAGCCAAAGTTTTTACCACCAGGAACACTGTCGGTTACCTGTAAGCCCAAGAATAAATACCGTGGGCCCGAGCTATGGGCGCTATATCCTGTTCACAATATGAAGCCAGTCCTTCCTGCTAGAAACCTGATCCAAGAAAGCCCCTCATCCCTCAAAGCCTGGGTCAATGAGATTCGTATTCGAGAGGGCTTGCCACCCCTTAGCGACCAGCTCGATGCGCTTCAAGAAACGGGAGAGCGACTGAGCCAGAAGATGACCGTAAGCCACGATCGAAGGCTTATCAAACGAGAGAAAACCTTCCTTAAGAAAAATCAGATCAAGTTTCTGGGTGAGAATCGCGTGCAAGCCCGCTCCACCAATGATATGGCCTGGCTCTTATGGAATTCTCCCCGCCATCGATCCCTGCTGATGAGTCCCCGAGCCACCCACTTTTCCCTCGCGACTCAGACAACCCCGCAAAAATCCTTGGCTGTACTTGTCTTCGCGAAGCGCGATACTCCATTAACTGGCAATAATCCCTAGTAAAAAATACCCTTTCATCAATGTTTTGAGCAATGCTATACATGGTAGGGTTTTGGATTGGGGGGAATGTAAATGAGTCTAAGAGATCAGTTATTGAAATCAGGCCTCGCCAGCAAGCAGCAGGCCAAAAAGGCTGCACGAGCCGCAAAGAAGAATCAACATAAGAAGCAAAAAGCCAAGGCGAAGGGCGAGACTGACGCCGAAGTTTTGCAAAAAGACGATATTCAAAAGAAAATCGAAGAGGATCAGCAAAGACAAAAAGAGCTTGATCGCCAGCGTAACCTTGAACTGGTGGAGTATCAAAAAAGCTATCAGGCGACCTCGATTGTATACTCCGAGGGAGAAGCGGAAACTGGTGGCCGTGTGCCCTATTATTTTCGCGATCCCAATAGCACTAAGATCCAGGTGATCCACGTGAGCCCAGGTTTACAAAGAGTTTTGTCTCTCGGTAAAGTAGGGATTGCCACCCTCAATGACGGCAAGTGGTATCTTCTTGGTCAAGAGAACTGTTACAAGGTCAAGGCCTTGAAGCCGGAACTGATTGTCTGCCTTCACGAGGAAGAAAAGAAGTAAGCGGCTGTCGCCGCTTGGTATAATTAAAGATTGTTTTTAGAATAAGCCGTCAAGCAATTGCGCATCAACATAGCAATTGTCATAGGCCCCACACCACCGGGAACGGGGGTGATGTGGCCAGCGACGTCCTTCGCTTCATCATAAACGACATCCCCGGATAGCTTCCCATCATGACGATGCATCCCAACGTCGATAACGACCGCGCCTGGCTTAATATGATCGCCTCTTACCAATCTATGAACACCCGTTGCCACTACTAGAATATCTGCCTGCCGGGTCAGCTCAGGGCCATTGACCGTTTTTGAATTGAGACAGTTAACCGTCGCACCGGCGTTACAAAGCATCGTAGCAATGGGAGCCCCAACTAGGACGCTGCGCCCCATGACCACCGCCCGTGCACCTTCCACCTTAACTCCGGTTGAGCGAATCAACTCCATAACTCCAGCAGGTGTGCAAGATACCAGCCCAGGCCGCTTCCATACTAAAAGCCCCTGGTTCATAGCTGTTAAGCCATCCACATCCTTATCAGGATCGATGAGATCGATCGCAATTTCGGGGATCAGGTGCTTTGGCAACGGCAACTGGAGCAAGATCCCATCAATCGCGGGATCATCATTCAAAGCCTTCACATGCTTCGATAGCTCGTCTTGGCTAATGTCGCCCGGTAATTCAAGGGAACGACTTTCAATGCCAATGGAAGCACAGGCTTTTTTCTTGTGACCCACGTACACTTCACTAGCAGGATCGTTCCCCACTAGAATGACCGCTAAACACGGGGCCCGCTTGCCATCCTCTCGAATCTTTTCGATCTGCTCCTTAATAGAGAGCCGAATATTTTGAGCGATCGCTTTTCCGTCAATGACCTTGGCAGACATGGCTAAGTCCTCATAAGAGATTGATATATAGGGTTGAAAAAGTCTTTGGTATCGTGGGTGGGAGCGCGCAGCGGGATATCATGCCTTTTTTGGCTAAGCTTGTTCGAAGTGATATCGAATGCTTCAAGAAAGAAAAGCTCCCCATCGTGATGCAGATTGCAGGGACTCCATAGTGCTTTTTACGATGAAGGTCAATTGGGAATTGAGAAGGCTGCAGATTTCTGCAACCTAGGAGAGGGCCTCGCATGCCTTAATGGCTGACTCAATCAGATTCTGATCCCCTTGCAGGTGAGGTCCGTAGGCATCACCACAGAATACGAGCTGGTCTCCCTGGAAGCCGTAGTCTTGCAGCTTAGCCATCATTTTTCGCTCACTAGGCGCTAGGGGCTGGCTCCATGCCACCGGCAGGAGCGCGATGTGATCGCCATCAACTTTAAGCTCGGGTACAGCCGCTAGAAGTTTTTTACGAGCTCGCCTCAGGCGTTTCACAGCCTTTACAACTTCAGGAGCACTCAGGGTTAGTTCAAAACTCAACGTGGCTTGCATCGTGATCGACGAATCATCAACAAAAATCTGAACGCCCTCAGCAGGCACAATGATAACATCTGGCAAGTCGGCTTTGGTTTCAATTTCATCGGTGAGCAACACCACACTCACTGGCTTGGCCTTAGACGGCACCGATACCAATTTCGAGGGCCAGAGTTGCTTTGGCAGCCACTGAATTGCATCCCAAGGATTCTGAGCCACCACCAGGCGCTTGCTTACAAACGAACCTTGCGTGCTCGTAAGCTGCCACTGATCCTCATTAAAACTGGCATCAGCTATCCGGCATTGGGTGCGAAAGTCGATGGCTTCTGCATTCAAACCTTTTTGTAGAAACTCTTCACAGACCCTTTCCCAATGACCAATCGTTGCTGTTTTATGGAACTCATCCACCTTGCCAACCACATCCTTCGCAGCGGTCGACCACACATCCGGAATTCCATAAAGACGAGATAGGTGCTCCAAGGCGATGGCAGATGGATTTTTTCGAGTTCCCTTCCAGCTGCTAGCAAAGGCCTGCTCACCCTTCTTGCCATCCTTGACGCGACTCGCCAGTTCATCGATTAGCGTCCAGTCACGGGCTGCTGCGGCACCAGCGATCGCCCTGGCTCCACTTTCTGAAAAAGATTCCGCCAAGGGGGTGGTACTGATCTTATTTGCAGCTAGGACGCCTAGGGATTTGCGATGATGGGCGAGCAAATCATCAAGATCGGGAGTTTCTGGATTCATCCGCAGAGAATGGTCAATAAACTCATAAAGCTCCTGACTAACAGCATTCAAGCCGTAAGACCAAAGACCTTTTTTGCGGTCGGTGGCTCGCAGTCGCCCTCCTGGGGCGGGCTCTTTTTCAAGAAGCAAGATCTGCCACTCGGGATGATCTTCGTGAAGGCGAGACGCCATTAAGGAGCCAGCCAAGCCTGCGCCAACTATTGCTATGTCATATATTTGTTCCATGGGCGGATCTCCTTAACACTGAATATTAGGCAATTTCCTTAGGCACGTCAATTTTCTCGGTTCTGGAAAAAGTGCTGATACCGGCCGTTGAAAACTGCTACAAGCCCCGCTAGAATGGGGTTTTATCACTTGAGGACTTAGGATGAAACCTCTACTGGAAGCACTCCATATAAAAAAGAAATTTCAGACCCTCACGGCGGTTGATGATATATCACTTCATGTTGCTCCTGGCGAGTGTCTCGCCCTTCTTGGTCCCAATGGTGCCGGCAAGACGACAACTGTAGAGATATTGGAAGGCCTTCAGTCTCCCGACTCTGGAACGGTAAAGTTGTTTGGCCAAGATATGACCCCGCGCTCGAAACGAGACTTGATGCAACGGGTGGGCGTCATGTTGCAAGAAACCAACCTCTATAAAAAGCTCACCGTCAAGGAAACCTTAAGCTTGTTTCGAAGCTTTTTTAAGCAGGGCCTCGACGTTCAACAAGCGATTCAGATTGTCCAATTAGAGGATAAGCAAAACGCTAGATTGGAAGAGCTTTCCGGTGGCCAGAAACAACGGGCTTTTCTGGCCTGTGCTCTGGTGAACGAGCCGGAGCTACTATTTCTAGATGAGCCGACCACGGGGCTAGACCCACAATCCCGTCGCATGATCTGGGACTTGTTAGATAAGGAAAAGGGTAAGGGCCGTGGTATTTTGCTTACGACCCACTATATGGACGAGGCAGAATACCTGGCTGATCGCGTGGCCATTGTCGATCACGGCAAGATTATCACCGAGGGTAGCCCCGAAGAGCTGATCAGACAATACTGTGGTGAGCAGGTGCTGAGCTTTTCTTTCGAGGATACCGATGCCCGGCATGAAAACCTTCTTGAAGAAAACCTTGCTTGGTTTAAACAGGTCAAGAAGGTGCAAAACCGCTATGAGTTTATCGCTCAAAATCTGGTATCGGCCATCCACGATTTGACCCAAGCCACAAGCAAACTTTCACTAAAACTAGCTGGCATTGAAATGCGCCGTTCGACTCTTGAAGATGTATTCTTAACCCTCACTGGAAGGAGCATTCGCGATGCTTAGCCCTAGCCTCAAAGAACAAATTAAATGCCGGTGGCGGGAGTTTCGCCGGGAACCTTCGGCATTTTTCTGGGTCATGTTCATGCCCATTCTCTGGATGGTAGCTCTAGGCTTTGCATTTTCAGAGCCTAAACCTGAAGTCTATGGTGTGGGTTGGTCTACCAACTCCCAATCTGAAAGCGGCGAAGAGTACCGACAGGCTATTGCCGATCACCCTCAGGTGCGCCTCAAGATGTTTGATGAAGCGACTCTTATGACCTTGATCAAACGAGGTGACGTGTCACTGATCGCCAAATGGGATGGCCAGCAGGTTGTCTATCAATTCGATCCTCGCAACCCCGAAGCTCAACGAGCCAGGGACTTCGTCAACAATATCGTCCAGCAAAAAGCCGGACGCACCGACCCCTTGCCCGCTGCCAACGAGGAGATCATCGCCAAGGGGAGTCGCTATGTTGATTTTCTGATACCCGGCCTCCTAGGCTTAAGTATCATGACCTCCAGCCTTTTTGGGGTGGGCATGACGATTGTTTCTAACCGCAAGGAGAACCTTCTCAAGCGATATATCGCGACTCCTATGCGCCCCTGGGAATATGTTGTTTCTCATATCTTTGGCCGGTATATGGTGCTGGCGTTTGAGTTCTCTGCCGTGATGATTTGCGGTTTTCTGCTGTTCGATTTCAAGGTCTTTGGCAACCTAGGGTCTTATTTATTCGTCGCCATACTGGGAGCCGGGGCATTCACCGCCATCTCTCTCACCTGTGCAGCACGAACCAAGAGCATTCCCACCATTGGTGGTGTGGTGAACCTTATTACCTTGCCTATGATGATGCTTTCGGGAGTCTTCTTTTCTAAGAACAACTTCCCTGAGAGCTTCCAAACAATTATCGACTTTCTCCCCCTAACCGCTCTCAACGATGCCCTGCGCAAGATTGCATTGGAGGGGCAAGGACTGGCCCAAGTTGGATTTGAGCTTGGAGTCCTAGCCGTCTACTTGGTTGTGGGCACAGTGGTATCAAACCGCCTATTTAAGTGGTACTAGGGGCCTACTGAGGAGTCTCCACGCTTGATAGGGAGACTCCCAAGCCATCGATCAGGGGGACAGGCGAGCCTTGAGCCAGTGTTTTTTCTTACCCGGAGCTGGGATTCTCTCAAAGTCCCAGCCCCCCTCAGTCAACCCATCCTTCACGACCCGAGCCACACTATAAGTCAACAGCTCCACGCTCTTGTCGCACACTGCAGCAAGCTTGGAGAACCAATGGGCAGACCAAAGCTCAGGGTTTTTCTTTGGAGAGAATGCATCTTGCCAAACAAAGTGAAAGCCCTTAGCAGGTAGTTCCATCTTGCTGCTATCACCAACGATCACCGTCCAATGGCAAACTTTACCTGATGTGTGGTGAATCTGAGCCACCCAGGTGCCATCACCTTGCTCTTTTAGGGATTGAGCCCAAGTCAGCCACTGGCTAGACCAGCCCTCGATCCATGGCGCCGTGCCACTAGCCAAATGCCGAACAAGGGATTCTTGGACCTCTAGGCTAACCATGTCTACATTGCATATGCCACTACCGGACATCCAACTATCAATTGTGGTTAGGGCATTGTAGCCAAGCCCCAGTCCCACATCGAGGACTCGGAGATCTTGGGCTTCTTCAATGGCTGTGAGCCAGCACGACTGCCTGATATAAAGTTCCAACGACTCGAAGGCAGCGCCGGCAGTTGAGTGGTACTCTTCATCTATGTCAGGGTTGCGAATCGTCAGGCTCCCATCCGCCGTTTTTACTAACACACCGAGTTCTTTATCGCCCTTCATGATCCTTCACCCCAAAAAATACAAAAAAATTCACATCACCCATTGACTACCAAATTGAAATTCTGTTACAAGCTTAATCTCTCGACGGGGCGTAGCGCAGTTGGTAGCGCGCGTGCTTTGGGAGCATGAGGTCGCAGGTTCGATCCCTGTCGCCCCGACCATTGAGAGACATCAAAAAAGCCGCTAATTTATTTGATTAGCGGCTTTTTTGCGTTCGCGCCTTTTTATCCCTACCCATCAGTTATTTGAGATTTGTCACGCTAAGAGAAGAAGCTCAGCTTTCTTAAAAACATGAAGCTGAATATCGACCTAGAATGGACTCTTAGTTTTTGACATCGATACTACCTTGCCATTGAATAGAAGTGTTCATTTCCGATATTGCACCTTTCTTGGAATCGAGAGTCAGACTGTTTGGTTTCATATCGAGCAGGCCAGTTTAATGATAAGTCTCGTCCAAGAATTGCTACCAGTTAAGATAAAGGAATAACGTTCTTACCATGCCTCTTCCCAAATGCTTCTTTTGATCGAAGGTTAAAAAACTATTCCTAGTCGAAGTCTCTATGTAAGGATGTGGCGATATGGCTTCTCAAACCATAGTAATCTTTTTACTAAATCCTAGAACTATCTCTGCGTCTCTCCCCGCTCAGCTCTACGATCTCAAGTAATATTAGAGATTTAGCATCATGGAATAAATGCTGCATTAGTCATAGGTCTGTTAAAAATCTTGCTAGTCGAATTAGGTCAATTAAACCTTGAAATTAGAGTTACTATGATGGATATAACAAATGCTCACAGTGAGTTCTTATAGGGGTTTTCAAAGCCAGAAGACCTGAGAATTAGCACCGGCAGAATCAGACCGAGAGTTACTGACATTAGTTCTTTCTAATAGCTATATATGCTTTAGTTCGCCACGGGCGATAAAATAGACGTGGAATTCCCCAAAAAATGCGGACAAATGTTTACTGAACAGCGCAGTTTATTTCAAATTGCATGGGGCTAAGATAGCCTAATGCTGAATGTTTT